>JBOGJK010000076.1:0-8509 GCA_050745345.1 Thermoanaerobaculia bacterium | reverse complement strand
GATCGCGCCCGTGCTCGAAGCGGAGCAGCCGCACGAGCGGGGCCGAGGCGAGGACAGTCTCCCGGTTCATGGCTACCCGTGCGTCCCGCTGCGGGCGAGCGCGGTGACGGCGGGGCTCGAGGTGCGGGCGAGGATCCGGACGAATTCGGCCAGGTACGCCGGAGGGCGGCGGCGTCGGATCCACGCCGCGCTCCAGCGCCGCGGAAGACCCCGGCGGGTCAGCCTCTTGACGAGCAGGGCGCCCTTGCGCACGTGCGGCTCGGCGGCCCAGCGGGCCATCACCCCGATGCCCTGCCCGGCCCGGACCATCTCGACCATCGCCTCGGTCAGCTGCATCGGCGTCCACTTGCGCGGACGCGCGCCGGCCGGCCGCAGCATCTCGGTAAAGACGGTCAACTCCTCCTTCGGCGCGGCGTAGGTGATCAGGTTCTCGGAGGCGAAGTCCTCCGCCTTGAGATACGGCGCCCGGCGCAACGGGTGGTCCGCAGGCAGCACGGCCACGAGCTCGTCGTCGAAGAGCGGCTCGGTCGCGATGCGCGCGTTGCGGACCGGGTCGCTCACGATGCCGACATCGATCCGGCCGTCGAGCAGCGCCGCGATCGGCTCGCGCGTGGCCTCGACGACGACCTCCACGTCCACGGCGGGGTGCCGCCGCTGGAACGCGTCGAGAGCGGCCGGCAGCCAGTGGTAGCAGGTATTGCACTCGGTCGCGATCCGGACGGTCCCCTCGCGCGGGCGACCGGACTCGCGGACCTCCCGCTCGGCGCGGTCAAGCTCGTCGAGCACCCTCTGGGCCGAGGCCCGCAGCCTCTCGCCCGCCGGTGTCGCCCGCATCCGGCGCCCCTCCCGCAGGAAGAGGGGCCGTCCCAGGGCCCTCTCGGCGTCGCGCAGCTGGTGGGAGAGCGCGGAGGGGGTCAGGTTCAGGCGCCGCGCGGCCGCGGTCAGGGAGCCCTCCTCGCAGACGGAGAGCAGCAGCTTCAGGTGCCGGACCTCCAGGCTCACGGGCGGCTCCGGGGCTCCATGGCCTGTGACGATATCTCATCGCTCCGGTGAAAACAAAGAGCTTGGTTTGAAGCGATCCCGGCGCTACCGTTCGCCCCCGAGGGAGGAGGACCACTTGAGAAAGGAAGCTCGCGAGGCGCCCCCCGGCTTTCCGGATCTGTATCGGGAGATCTCGACCGAGCGCCTGCTCGCCGTCTACGAGGCGGCGCCGCGGCGCTTCGCCCTGGCGCTGGAAGGCCTCGGCGCCTCGGATCTGGGGGCTCGCGTTGTCACGGGCAAGTGGACGGTCCAGGAGATCGTCTGCCACGTCGCGGATTCCGAGACGGTGGCCTGGGTACGGTTCCGCCAGGTCCTGGCCGAGCCTGGGGCGCGGTTCCCCGGCTACGACCAGGACCGCTTCGCCGCGGGCGTCGGTTATGCGGGGTTCGACGCCGCGCTGGTGCGGGACACCCTGGAGCTCTTCGGGCGCCTGCGCTCGATCTCCTCGCGCCTCCTGCGCCGGATTCGCCCGGAGGCTTGGGGCAACGCCGGCATCCACCGCGAGTGGGGAGAGATGACGCTGCGCCAGCTGCTCGAGCTGTACGCCGACCACGGCGAGCGGCACCTGGAACAGGTTCTGGACCGCCGCGCCGCGCTCGGCAAGCCGCTGATGGTGGAGCCGCTCTTGCCGGCGCGGCTCTACTGAAGGGGTGCCTGTGAAGTCTCTCGAAGCGGCCCGGGCCTTTGAGGCGCTCTCGACACCCGCCATCGCCGATGCCTGCCTGCGCCTCTCCATTCCCCTGCGGCCCGCGCCTCCCGGGCTGCGGCCTCTTCTTGCCGGCTCGCGAGCCGCCGGCCGGGTCCGGCCGGCCCGGCACGCCGGCAGCGTGGATGTGTTCCTCGAGGCGTGCGGCGGTGCGGAGAAGGGAGACGTCCTCGTCATCGACAACGCCGGCCGCACGGACGAGGCGTGCATCGGGGACCTGACCGCTTTGGAGGCGCAGGCCGCGGGATTCTCGGCCATCGTGCTCTGGGGACTGCACCGCGATACGGCGGAGCTTCTCGCCGTCAGCCTGCCGGTCTGGAGCTACGGCACCTTTCCCGCGGGGCCGCGAAGGCTCGATCCGCGGCCGGAGGACGCGCTTGTCCGCGCGCGCTTTGGCGAGCAGGTTGTGGATGACTCGGACCTCGTCTTCGCCGATGACGACGGAGCACTTTTCCTCGCTGCCGCGCGCGCTCCCGAGGTTCTCGCCGCCGCGACGGAGATCGCCCGGACCGAGCGCCGACAGGCGCAAGGCGTGCGCGAAGGGCGGGGGCTCCGGCAGCAATTTCGCTTCGACGACTTCCTCGCTCGCCGCGGGGAGCGCCCGTCGCTGACCTTTCGGGAGTACCTGCGCGAGGTCGGCGGCGCAATCGAGGAGTGAAGGGAGAGTCAGGCCTCCAGGCCGCGGCCGGACGCTTCCCGCGCCGGACCGGCCGGACGGTGGCCGACGAAGCCTGGATCCGGGCGAAGCTGCGCCGCATCTGCGGCAGCGACCGCGAGTACCGCGAGGAGGTGCGCACACTCCTCGGGACGGATCGGGCCTGAGAGATGGTCGAGCGCCGCCGCTGGTTCGAACGGCGGTTCGAGGCCGGACTCCCGGCCGGGGCCCTGCCGGATCTGCTCGAGCGCCTTCGGGGAACGCCCGCCCGGCTGGAGGAGAGGCTCCGCTTGATCCCGGCGAACTTCCTGACCCGGCGCCTGGAAGGCCGCTGGTCGATCCAGGAGAACGTCGGGCACCTGCTCGATCTCGAACCCCTCTGGGAGAGGCGGTTGGACGACTTCCTGGCGGGCGCCGGGGAGCTTTCCCCCGCGGACCTGACGAATCGGAAGACCCACGAGGCCGGGCACAACGAGAAAAACCTGTCGGACCTGCTCGGGGCCTTCCGGTCCTCTCGGCTCCGCCTGGTCGAACGTCTCGCATCGACTCCGGAAGCGGTTTTGGGGCGCACGGCGCTCCACCCGCGGCTCGGAACGCCGATGACCCTCGCTGATCTCGCCTTTTTTGTCGCCGAGCACGACGATCATCACCTCGCCAGCATGACGGAAATCGTCGCCCGGCTCGTCGCAGGCTGAGGCGCGCGGAAACCTCGGCGAAACCTCGGGAAGGCCTCGGGACTCTTCGAGTCGACTTTTCGTAGGAGGAATCGAGGGAGGGGGAACATGGCGCTCTACGCTTTCACGGTCAACGGCCGGCGGCGGGAGCTCGAGGTGGCGGACCCGGAGATGCCGCTGCTCTGGGTGCTGCGCGACCGGCTGGGGCTGACGGGGACCAAGTACGGCTGCGGCCTGGGCGCCTGCGGCTCCTGCACAGTCCTGGAATCGGGAAAAGCGGTGCTCTCGTGTCAGGTCCCGGTCTCGGTGGCAGCCGGCGGCCGGTTCACCACGATCGAGGGGCTCTCGCGCGACGGGAGTCACCCCTGCCAGCGGGCCTGGATCGAGCAAGACGTGGCGCAGTGCGGCTACTGCCAGCCGGGGATGATCCTCGAGGCGGCGTCGCTTCTCTCGAAGAAGCCCCGGCCGACCGACGCCGACATCGATGCGGCCTTCGCGGATCATGTCTGCCGCTGCGGGACCTACCAGCGGATCCGCCGCGCCGTCCACCGCGCGGTCGAGCTCCAGGGCGCGCCATGAGAGCCTCGCGCCGCGACTTTCTGAAGTGTGGCTCGCTCGCCGGCGGGGCGCTGGCGCTGCGCGTTCCCCTGCTGGCCGAAGCGGCGCAGAGCGCGGGCGCCGAGCCCTCGCGCTTCGCGCCGAACCAGTGGCTTCGGATCGATACGGACGGCCGGGTCACGCTGGTCGTCGCGCGCTCGGAGATGGGGCAGGGCGTGCGGACCTCGCTCGCCATGATTCTCGCCGAGGAGCTCGAGGCGGACTGGTCGAAGGTCGTAATCGAGCAGGCCTCGCCGTCTCCCGCCTACGAGGACATGAACACCGGTGGAAGCGACAGCGTGCTCGCCTCCTGGAACCCGCTGCGTCAGGCCGCGGCGGCGGCGCGCGAGATGCTGGTCGAGGCCGCCGCGCGGACGTGGAAGGTCGACCGCGGGGAGTGCCGCGCCGAGAAGGGCGAGGTCCTCCACGGCGCGACCGGGCGACGCCTCTCCTACGGCGCGCTCGTGGCCGCTGCCTCGAAGCTCCCGGTCCCGAAGGAGCCGGCGCCGAAGGATCCCAAAGACTTCCGTCTCGTCGGGACCCCTGTGCGCCGCGTCGACGGTCCGGCCATCGTGTCGGGCCGCGCGCGCTTTGGCCTGGACACCCGCGTGCCGGGCATGCTCTTCGCCGCGGTGGCCCGCTGCCCGGTGGCGGGCGGGAAGCTCGTGCGCTTTGACGCCGCCAGGGCCCGAAAGGTCCCGGGAGTGCGCGGCGTGGTCGAGATCCCGGACGGGGTCGCGGTGCTCGCCGTGCACAGCTGGTCGGCGCTCTCCGGACGCGACGCGCTCGAGGTCGTTTGGGACGAGGGGGCAAACGCCGGACTCACCACCGAGGAGCTCTGGCGGCGCCTCGATGAGGCGGCTTCCCGACCCGGCCGCGTTTCGCGCAAGGTGGGGGACGCCGAAGCGGCCCTCTCCGCGGCGGCCACGCGCCTGACGGCCACCTACCGCGACCCTTTCCAGGCGCACGCCCCCGTCGAGCCGATGAACGCAACCGCGCGTGTATCCGCCGGCCGGTGCGAGATCTGGGCGCCGACACAGAACCCGCAGCGCGTGCAGCAGGAAGCTGCGAAGCTGCTGGGTATTGCCCCCGAGAAGGTCAGCGTCCACGTGACGCTGATCGGCGGTGGCTTCGGGAGGCGTCTTTCCGCCGACTACGCGACCGAGGCGGTCGCGGTGGCGCGCGCGGCCGGCCGGCCCGTCCAGGTCGTCTGGTCGCGGAAGGACGACTTCCTGCACGACTACGTGCACCCGGGCGCGCGGGTGGACGTCGAGGCGGGTCTGGACGCCTCCGGCCGGATCGTCGCGTGGCGGCACCATGCGATCTCCTTCCATCTCTCGATGTTCGGGGCCTTCGACCCGAACGCGGTCGACGATCCGGACGAGAACCCGTGGGGCGGCTACGACAACCCCTACGCGATCCCGAACCTGCTGACCGCGTGGACGGATCTCGAGTCGCCCGTCCGCACGGGGGCTTGGCGGGCGGTCTTCTATCCGCCGAGTGTGTTCGCCCGCGAGTGTTTCCTGGACGAGATCGCACATCGCGTCGGGAAAGACCCGCTCGAGTTGAGGCTCGAGCTGCTTTCGGGGGAGCCCACACTCGAGCTCGGGCGCCGCCGCATCGACCGGACGGGACTGCGCGCGGTCGTCGAGCTCGCCGCGAGCAAGTCGGGATGGGGCACGCTCATCGACGCCCTCGCTGGCCGGCGTGCCGGCCGCGGGATCGCCTGCAACGTCTACCATGGCCGCACGTTGATCGCGCAAGTGGCGGAGGTCTCGGTCGGGGCGGAGGGCGACATCCGCGTCCACCGCATCGTCACGGCGACCGACTGCGGCCAGGTGGTCAATCCTCTCGGCCTCGAAGCCCAGGTCGAGAGCGGCGTGGCCTGGGGCCTCTCCTACGCTCTGAAGGGGGAGATCACGATCTCCAACGGGCGCGTCGCGCAGGCGAGCTACCGAGACTGCCCCGTGCTCTCGCTTTCCGAGATGCCGCGGGTGGAGGTGCACACCGTCGCCTCCGGCAAGAGGCCCTCCGGCTTCGGCGAGATGCCGGTGCCGGCCGTCGCCCCCGCCGTCGCCAATGCCCTCTTTGCCGCCACCGGCAGGCGCCTGCGAAATCTGCCCCTGCGCTGACCAATCACCAATCACTCGATGAGGCGGATGTCGCAGGTGTGGCGGTCGACCCGCGGGGAGACGATCCACTCCCCGTCGGGCGAGACGGCGAATCCCTGCCAGCCCTGCTCCGGGAGCGGAGCGAGATCGACCGGCTCCATCTCGCCGTAGGCGAGAAACACGACCACCGGTCCTTCGTCGCGCGCGCTGCGGGCGCGGAAGTAGAGCCCCCGCGCGCCCGCATCCCAGTTGGCCCAGTCCTCCGGAGCCAGCCGGTCGGTGACGCGCTCGGCCTTCCCGCCCGAGACACCCTGTCTCCAGATCCCAGGAGTCTCCGGCCGTGTGAAGAAGATCCACCGCCCGTCGGGGGACTCGCGCGACGCGTAGCCACCCTGCGTGGTGACGGCCGTCCGGCGCCGGGTCTCGAGATTGAGTCTCCAGACCTGCCAGGAGCCGGCGCCGCGCGAAGTGAACGTGATCGAGCGGCCATCGCGCGACCATTCGGGCGCCAGGGCGTCTCCGTGCTTCGTCAGGCGCTCGGGAACGCTCCCCGCGGCGTCGATCGCGTAGAGGTCCGAGCGGGCCGGCGCGCGGGCGGAGAACACGAGGCGCCGGCCGTCGGGCGACCAGCGCGGCGTCTCGACGCGCGCCCCCCCGAAGGACGTCAGGCGTGAGGGCTCCGAGCCGTCCGACCCGGCGACCCAGACCTCGGTTGCTCCGGAGCGGGTCGACACGAAGGCCACGCGCGTCCCGTCGGGGGAGATCGCAGGCTCGTAGTTCCACTCGTCGGTCGATTCCGTCAGCCGCGAGGCGGTCGCGGGCAGCCCTGGCCTCGCGGGTGCGCGCCAGAGGTTGACCTCGTAGACCCAACTCTCGTAGGCGAGAAGCCGCCTCGATCGGGCCGCGGAGGGGTGCTTCATCTTCGCGCCGCCCCCCGCCACCCACTCCGGCTCCCCTCCTCCCGACGGCACGCGCCACAGGCTGTAGATTCCGGCGCGGCTGGAGGAGAAGAGGACGCTCTGGCCGTCGTCGGACCAGGCGGAGCCCATCGTGTCGCGGTCGTCGAAGGTCAGGCGCCGGGGCTCGCCTTCCTCGATGGAGACGCGGTGGATGTCTCCCACACTGTCGGTGATATTGCGCGTGAAGGCGACCGCGCGCCCGTCGGGCGAGAAAGAGGGTGAAGTGTCGCCGAGGATCTCCTCGGGAGGGCGCGTCAGGGGCCGGCGTTCAAGGGTCGCGGGCGAAAGCAGCTCCAGGGCGAAGACGCCCCGCGCGTCGCGCCGCGCCAGAGCCAGCCACCGTCCGTCGGGGGACCAGGCCACGCGGCGATAGTCGCGGTCGCCGCACGGCGCCAGCGGCTGCTCCTGCCCTCCAAGGGCCGAGACAAGGATGAGGCGGCAGTCCGAGGGCGTCTGTCTCGTGAAGACGACGTGCTGTCCGTCGGGGGACCAGGCGGGGGTGCGGTCCTCGACGCCCGGGACATTGGTCAGGCGCAGCAGCGTCTCCCCGTCCACGAGCTTCACGTAGAGGCTGTGGTACTCCCCGCTTCCGCCGTTCCACGCGAAGGCCACGCGCGTGCCATCGGGCGAGACCGCAGGGTCCCGTTCGTCGCCCGGAAACGTCGTCAGCGGCCGAACCCTCGTCGGACCGGGCGGCGACGGGCGGCCGCGCGGGAGGAACAGGAACCCGCCGGCCGTGGCGGCGACCGCCAGGGCGGCGGCCGCGAGCACCCTGCGGACCCACGAGGGTCGACCGGCCCCGGTGTCCGCCCGAGCAGCGACCTCGGCCGGAGGCGCGGCGGCCTGCTCCGGCACGACGGGCGCGATCAACCGGTAGCCGGACTTGCGGATCGTCTCGATGACGCGGGGCTTGCCTGCCTCGTCGCCGAAGAGCCGCCGCAGCTCCCCGACGGCGCGCGTCAGGACGTCCTCCGTCACGTAGGCGCCCTCCCAGACGTCGCGGAAGAGCTCCTCCTTGGTCACGACCTCGCCGGGGCGGGAGGCCAGCTTCGAGAGCACGCGCATGACCTTGGGCTCGAGCGTCACGGTTTCGTTCGGCGTCGAGACGCGGTTCAAGCTCGGCTGGACGAGGCGCTCCCCGATGCGGAAGTCGGTCTCGGGCTCCCGGGCGGCGGGCCGCGGGGCCGGGGATCTCTCGACGCTCATGCTCCTCTTGTTCCTACGGCGCGCCTGGGAAGGGGTTGCGTCCCGGCGGCCTCCCGGGGGGCCTCGACGTGGCGTATTTTCCCACCGTGCGCTGGCTTTCCGACGAAGCCGTTTCGCGCTTGAAGGCCGCGGCGGATCGCCCGAACCTCTCGGGCACACGGTACACGATCCGCGAGATCGGGCGCGGCGGAATGGGGAGCGTCTACGAGGCCTTCGACGCCGTCCTCGAGCGGCCGGTCGCCCTCAAGGTCCTGACGCTCGAAGGCTCCGATGCCTCTCTGGTCGAGCGACTGTTGCGCGAGGCGCGCGTGATGGCGAGGCTCGAGCACCCGGGGCTCGTGCCCGTACACGACGCCGGCGTGCTGCCCGACGGACGCGTCTTCTACGCGATGAAGCTCGTCCGGGGCTCGCGGCTCGACCAGTACGCGGCCTTGGGGCCCACGCTGTCCGAATGCCTGGCAGTCTTTCGCAAGATCTGCGACGCGGTCGCCTTCGCCCACGCGGGAGGAGTCGTCCACCGCGACCTAAAGCCCGAGAACGTGATGATCGGGGCTTTCGGT
>JBOGJK010000075.1:0-3560 GCA_050745345.1 Thermoanaerobaculia bacterium | reverse complement strand
AGAAGGAAGCGGTCAACATCGCGATCATGAGCTTCCGGCTCTCGTTCTGAGAGGAGACAGCATGAAAAGAAACGCCTTCCTCCGCGCCGCCGTCGCCGCCGGCCTTCTGCTTGCCGCCGGAGCTCCGGCGTTCGCGCAGGCATTCGACAAGTACGTCGCGCTGGGCGACAGCATCACGGCGAGCTTCCAGGGGCTGTGCCTGGTCTCCCGGCATCAGCTCAACAGCTACTCGAAGCTCATCTCCGAGCAGCTCGGGATCTCCGACTTCCAGCAACCGCTCTTCGGAGAGGGGGTCCTTTCCGCCAACCCGGCCACCAACAAGTGCCTCGGCTTCCAGGTGATCGGGAGCTCCATCGGCGTCGGGCCCGTCTCCGACCAGCTCGCGCCGACCAACCTGGCGCTGCCGCGCCCCTACGACAACCTGGGGATCCCCGGGGCGAACACCGGTGACCTGGTTCAGCTCACCAGCGCGAATCCCGCGGGGAACACCGCGAACCGCTTCGCGTTCGCCATCCTGCGCAACAACGCCCCGGGCAGCCCGCTCAACGGCACGAGCGCCGTCGACCAGGCCAACGCCCTGCAGCCGGACCTGGTGACCGTCTGGATCGGGAACAACGATGTGCTCGGCGCGGCCCTTTCCGGAGTCGCCCTCAACGGCGTGACGCTGACGCCGGTGCCGGTGTTCGAGCAGAACTTCACCGCGGTCGTCAACGGACTCGCGGCTTCTGGCCGCACGCTCGTCCTGCTGAACATCCCGGACGTGGCGGCGATCCCCTTCGCGACGACAATTCCGCCGGTCGTCCTGAACCCGGCGACCGGACAACCCGTCATCTTGGACGGCCACACGATCCCGCTGCTCGGGCCCGGCAACACGGCCCACCCCTGCCCCCCTGGCTTCCCCGCCTGCCCGGTCCCGGAGGGAACGCTGGTGACGCTTCCGGCGCAGGCGCTCTTGCAGCAGGGATTCGGCATTCCCTGCGCCGTGGCGCCGCTGCCAAACTGCAACAAGCCACTGCCCGATGGCCAGTTCATTCCGCCCGCGACGCTGGCGCCGGGCGTTCTGCTCTACCCCAACGAGGTGGCCCTGATCCAGAGCCGGACCAACGAGCTGAACGGGGAGATCGCGTCGATCGGCGGCGGGGCCGGAGCCCTCCTGGTCGACGTCCACGCCTTGTTCGACCAGGTCAAGGCCGAGGGGTACCACATCGGCGGCATCACGCTGACGCCGACTTTCGGGACCGGCGGCCTCTTCTCGGCCGACGGCTTCCACCCCAACAACGTCGGCCAGGCGCTCGTCGCGGACTATGTCATCCAGGCCTTGAACGAGTCCGAGGACTCCGACATCGCCCGGCCCAATATCGCCGAGGCGCTCTTCACGCCGGATCTGCCGCCGGGGGCGGGATCGGCAGCGACGGCGCCGGCCGCGGAAGACCTTTCGCTCTGGACGACGCGCGAGCTCTACGAGCTGTTTCCGCCGGTCGCTGCCGGCGTGCAGGTGTTGGAGCCGCAGATGCCGATCCGCCGGCCCGAGCCGGGAGCCGATAGCGCCCGGACCCGAACCGTCGAGCGGCCGGCGGGCGATCGCCGCCAGTAGCCACAGAGTTTGCGCGACCGAGAGCCCCGGCGCGGGCCGGGGCTCGTTCTCTTCGCGGGGTGGACGCGCCGGGCGGCTCTCTGTTAGATTTCGCGCTCTTTTTTCGAGGCTTGGAGAGACACCCATGATGATCGCGGCCACACAGATTCGCGTCGGCACGCTCGTCATCCACAACGGCGAGCTGCACCGCGTGCACGACATGGTGCACAAGACCCCCGGCAACCTGCGCGGCTTCGTGCAGGTCAAGATGCGAAACCTCCGCTCGGGCTCGATGGTCGACCACCGGTTCGGCTCGACCGACCGGGTGGAGAAGGCCTCGCTGGACGAGCGGGAGATGGAGTACCTCTATTCCGACGCCGCCGGGCACCACTTCATGGACCAGCAGACCTACGACCAGATGACGCTATCCGACGAGGTGATCGGCGACCAGATGAAGTACCTGCTGCCCAACACCGCCATTCACGTCGACTTCTTCGACGGCAATCCGGTCGGAATCGAGCTGCCCAACGCGGTGGCGTTGAAGGTCGTCGAGACGCAGCCCGGCATGAAGGGCGCGACCGCCTCGGCCTCCTACAAGCCGGCCACTCTGGAGACCGGGCTGCAGGTCATGGTTCCGCAGTTCATCGAGGCCGGAACCCGCATCAAGATCGATACGCGCGACGACAGCTACCTCGAGAGAGCGTAGCTACCGTGCAGGCGCGCGACTGACCGGCGGCAACGTATGGGCGTGGATATGCTGAAACGGCATAGCACCTCATTTCATTGACCCTTTTCCCTTGACCCGCCTTCAAACCTCCTTCAATAATCGGGCACGTGCAGCACCTTTGGGCCATCCGGGCGGCCCTCTTCGCCCTGATCCTGGGTTTGGTGTGGCCAGCGCCCGCCGAGGCGGAGGCCCAGAAGAAGAGCCCGGCCGGGACCCCGAGAAAAGCTCCCGGTTCTTTGCTCGAAAAGCGCGCGCCGATCGCGAAGGTCTCGAAGCCAGCGGGGCGCTCCGCAAATTCGACCCGCAAGCGACGGGCGAAGCGGATCATCCGCCAGGACGCGGACAACCGCGTCGTCCTGGAGTGGATTGCGGAGGTCCGTGCTCCCCAGTTCTATGGCCCGTTTCTTCCGACCTTCGAGCCGCACGACTATCCGCCGGCGCCCTGTGAGCCGGTGGACATCATCCTGGAAGCGCACCTCCACGACGAGAACCTCGAGGTCCCGGAGGCCCAGGCCTCCGAAGAGGCTCCGGCGGCCGAGGAGGCCGTCCTCCGGCAATCTCGCGCCGAGAGCGTCCTCACGGTCGCCAAGCGGATCGGCTACTTCCTGCGGCCCAAGTCCGCCTCCGCCCGGGTCAGCCCGGAGGATGTGGACTTAGCCGAGCTGCTCTCGGCCGGGCTGCGGATCCCGGTCGAGGGGGTGGATGCCCAGTGGCTGCGCGACTCCTTCCTGGACCGCCGAGGGCGCTACCGCAAGCACCTCGCGATCGACATCGGAGCGCCCCGGGGCACGCCGGTCCTGGCGACGGCGGACGGGGAAGTCGTCAAGCTGCGCCGGGAGAAGCGGGGCGGGATCACCATCTACCAGAAGGACACGACGGGCAAGTACCTCTTCTTCTACTGCCACCTCTCGCGCTACGCCAAGGGGCTCTCGGTCGGCCAGAGGGTCGCAGCCGGGGACGTCATCGGCTACGTCGGCTCGACCGGCCGGGTCATCGGCGGGGCGCACCTGCACTTCTCGATCACGAGGGTCCCCGACGACGACGACGTCCGCGAGGGGCTGGCGGTCAATCCCTATCTGCTCTTCCTGGCGGGAGTGCCGTAGGGGAGCGCTTCTAAACCACCCCCAGATCGCTCTCCGCCAACAGCCTCTCCGCCAGCAGCCTCTCCAACCAGAGATTCGTCAGTTTCTCGGCCATACTGTTTTGCCTCAGCCGCGCGGCGAGGTTGTCCCAGTCCATCTCGTCGAGCTTCTGGTCCTG
>JBOGJK010000074.1:0-3174 GCA_050745345.1 Thermoanaerobaculia bacterium | reverse complement strand
GTGCTGGACTCGCCCCTTCCGGCCGGAGTGCGCGAGGGCGTTTTCCGTTACTGGGCCGATAGGCTCGACCGCCGCCCGGTCATCGTCCGGAGCTCGGGAATCGGTGAGGACGGCGCGGACGCCTCCTTCGCGGGACTGCTCGACTCCTTCCCGGACATCACCGGCGAAGAGGAGCTCGAGCGAGCGATGAAGGCCTGTTGGGCCTCCCAATGGTCGGACCGCTCGCTCGCCTACCAGCGCGCCCGAGGGCGGCGACTTCGCGGAATGGGAGTCGTCATCCAGCTCCAAGTCCGCGCTTCGATCTCGGGCGTCTTGTTCACCGAGCCCCCGACGTCATCGGAGACCCCGGGAACGATCGTCGGGGAGTTCGTTTACGGACCCGGCGAGGCACTCGTGTCCGGCCGCCTCGACCCGGGGCGTTTCGCCGTGAGCCGAAGAGATCTGCGCTGCTTCCGCTTCACCGAGGCGCCCGAAACGCCGGAGGGGGCGGTTTTTGGTCTCGACGAGGCTCGGCTCGCGGGGCTTTCGAAGCTCGGTCTGAGAGTCGAGAAGCTTTTCGGGGCGCCCCAGGACATCGAATGGACGCTCGACGCCGGAGGACGTCTCCATATCGTCCAGTCGCGCGCAATTACGACGGCGACCGCCGCCGGCCGCAGCCAGGTCGTCTGGTCAAACTCGAACGTCAACGAGAACTTTCCCGGTCCGGTCACCCCTTTCCTCTATTCGATCGCGTCCACGGGATACGAGCACTATTTCAGAAACCTCGGGCTTGCGTTCGGCGTCTCACGCCGGCGCATCGATGCCGCGGATGCCGCCTTCCGACAGATCATCGGGGTCCACGCCGCGCGCATCTATTACAACCTCACGAGCATCCACCGTGCCTTGCGGTCGGTGCCGTTCGGCGCCTGGCTCACCCGGTCCTTCGACGATTTCGTCGGAATCCCTTCCGTGCCTTCCGACGAGACGCGGCCTCTCGAAGAGAAGCACCGCCTCCGGCCGGTGGTGGAGCTCGCCTGGGTCCTGATCAAAACGGGCCGACTCTACCTGACGCTGGAGAGACGGGTGCGCGAGTTCGAGCGCACCGCCGACGGTTTCGCGGAGCAGTGGAGACCCGAACGGCTCAAAGATTGTCCGCTCGAAGAGCTCCTGGAGGCCCTCCGCGGCTTCGTCGACATCCGTTCCCACCGATGGCTCGGCGCCTCGCTCGCCGACGCCGGGGCGATGGTGACCAGCGGCGCCTTGAAGGCGTTGTTGGGGGCCGAGCGTCGCGCCGCCGGATTCGGCGATCTCCTGAACGGGCTCCCCGATATGGTGAGCGCTCAACCGGCGCTGAAGCTCTGGGAGCTGTCGCGCCTCATCCGGAACGAGCCTGGCCTCGACGCCCTGTTTCGTGACCACGAAGCTGCCGAGATCTGGAGCACGCTTCGAGCGAAGCCTCGTTTCGCCGAGTTTCGTGTCGCCGTCGACGAGTATCTGGAGAATTGGGGATTCCGCTTCTCGGGCGAGCTGATGATGACGGTTCCGAGCTTCCAGGAGCGGCCGGAGCGACTGATGGAGCTTCTGAAATCGTACCTGCGCCTGGACGTGGGCCCACCTCTCGAGAGATTGCAGGCCGAGGGGGAGGGGCGCATCGCTGCGACCGAGCGGGTACGAATCGATCTCCGCCGCGAAAGGCTGCATCGGCGGCTTCCTCTTCGCAAGTCCTTCGTTTTCTCACGACTCTTGTCCTGGACGCAGAGGTCGGTCATCTTGCGCGAGCGGGCGCGGCTGAAGCAGGCGCTCCTCTACAGCCGGTGTCGCCGCATCGTCCTCGCGATCGGCGAAAAACTCGCCGGCAACGGTGGGTTGAAGGAGCGGGACGACGTCTTCTTCCTCACCTGGCAGGAGCTCGAAGCACTCCGCTCGCAAGCCGCCCCGATCCCGGGTCTTCCCCGAGAGCAAGTCGCGATCCGAAAAAAACAGCATGCGCAATGGAGCCTTCTCGTGCCGCCCGATCACTTCGTCCTTCCCCAAGGGGCGAATTGGGCCGCCGGCACTTCCCCCGCTTCGTCCCGAGAGGAAGCCCTTGGCGAGCCGGGGAACCTCCTCCGCGGCATCGGCGCAGGTACCGGCAGGGTCCACGGCCCGGCCGCCGTGCTGCAGGATATTTCCGAGTGCGGGCGGCTGAGAGGAGGCGACATCCTCGTCGCGCGACAGACGGATCCGGGCTGGGGGCCCGTCTTCCCCCTCATCAAGGGACTGGTTCTCGAACGGGGCGGCGTGCTGTCGCACGGGGCGATCCTGGCGCGAGAGTTTGGAATCGCCTCGGTGGTCGGCGTGAAGGAGGCCACACGTCTCATCGCGGACGGCCGCCCGATCGAGATCGACGGAGATTTGGGTCATGTCCACCTCATGGACTGAGTGGGCGGTACCGAGCTACCGGCGGGAGCGATTCCCCTGGAGGATATTCCTGCCGGTTATGTTCTTTCTGGCGGTGCCGAGCCTGCTCTCCGCCGGCGAGGCGTCGCGTCTCGCGATCCTCTTGCTTCTTCTCCTCCTGGTCTTCCAGTTTCGTCTCTGGGACGACCTCGGCGACGTCGAGACCGATCGACTCGAGTTCCCCGAAAGGGTGCTGTGCCGTCGTCGCTCCGTCGCTCCTTTCTACTGGCTTTGGCTGGCCGTTGCCATGGGCGTCGTACCCGTTCTGTGGGGCAATGGTCCTTTGCTCGTTTGCTACCTCGTCACCGTGACCGCGTTTTTCCTGTGGTACCGCTTCTTGGCCGGTCACGCGCCGGGCGTCCTCCGCTACCACGTCGTCGCCGTCAAGTATCCGATCTTCGTCTATATCGCCGCCGGGCTCTCCTCGGAGTCCCGCGGTCCTCTTCTCGTCGCCACGATGGCGCTCGTCTATTCGACGTTCGTGGTCTACGAGCCCCTCCACGACCCGCGACTCCATCGTTTTCGCCGGATAAACGTCGTCGTGGGGGTAGACGTGGCCCTGTGGACGGCAGCGGCCGGGATGACTTTCCTGTTGGCAAGAGGTGACGGCGCCGACAACGCTCCAGGGAGCGTCCTCGGCCCGCTCGCTCTCGCCGCCCTCGCCCTCGCGGCCGCGAGCTACCGGCGTTTCCGGCGCGAAGCGGACTGTACGAACTACGGGCGAGGTATCTTCATTCTCGCCTTCGTAGCTCTTCT
>JBOGJK010000073.1:0-2071 GCA_050745345.1 Thermoanaerobaculia bacterium | reverse complement strand
GCCTTGGTCACCTCGTCCTCGGTGGTGAGGCGCTCCACCGCCTCCGCCTCCTCGAGCTTGTAGTAGAGCCCCTTGCCGGGACGGATGTCGTGGTACTGGAGGTCGATCATGGCCACCCGCGAGTCCGACCACTCGCAGCTATGCTTGGCCATGTAGTTCTCGATGAGCTGGCGCTTGATCACCCAGTCGAGCTCGCGGTCGAGGCTCATGGGGTCCACCGCGAGCCGGTCCAGCACCGAGCCCCACCGCGCCATCACGTCGTCGACCCACGGCTCGTGCTCCCGCTCGCGGTAGTAGCGGTGGGCCAGGTCGAGGAATTCGCGCTGGAGGTCGACCGCGGTCAGGGCGCGGCCGTCCTTGAGCCGCATGGTCTCGCGGCAGCCCAGGTCGCGCGAGACGCGCCGGTAGGAGACGACCGGGCTGTCCAGGGTGAGGTCGCGGTCGATGAAGTCGTCCTCGATCATGCTGAGCACGATCGCCATCGTGCCGCACTTGAGGTAGTTGGAGACCTCGCTCATGTTCGCGTCGCCCACGATGACGTGCAGGCGGCGATACTTCTCGGGATCGGCGTGCGGCTCGTCCCGGGTGTTGATGATGGGCCGGCTGTGCATGGTCTCCAGCCCCACCTCGGTCTCCAGGAAGTCGGCGCGCTGGGAGACCTGGAACTCACAGAACTCGGTGTTGTTCTCGGCCCCCACCTTGCCCGCGCCGGTGTAGACCTGGCGGCTCACGAAGAAGGGGAGGAGATACTGCACGATCCGCGCGAAGGGCACCTTGCGGTCCATGAGGTAGTTCTCGTGGGTCCCGTAGGAGTTGCCCTTGGAGTCGGTGTTGTTCTTGTAGATCAGGATGCGCTGCTCGGGCGGGGAGACCGCCTCCGCCCGGGTCCGCGAGAGGTCCAGGATGCGCTCGCCCGCCCGGTCCCAGATCACGCAGTCGCGCGGGTTGGTCGTCTCCGGGGAGGAGTACTCCGGGTGCGCGTGGTCCACGTAGAAGCGCGCGCCGTTGGAGAGGATCAGGTTGATGAGGCGCGACTCATCCTTGGACGGAACCTCCTTGTCCTCCATGTACTCGAAGCCGCGCGCGTCGCGCAGCGGGCTCTCCGCCTCGTAATCCCAGCGGATCCGGGAGGAGCGATAGGTCTCGTAGGAGTTGATCAGCAGCAGCGAGGAAAGGATCGGATTGAAGTCCGGCTGGTTCTTGACCGTGATGCCGTACTCGGTCTCGATCCCCATCACCTTCGGAATCGCCATTGACGTCCCCGGATGCTCGATCGCGCTGGGCGGTTGAAAGACGCACGGCGGGGGGGAGCCCAGCGCTCCCCCCCGCCGCAGGGCCTACAGGTACTGGCCGGTATTGATCACGCGCTCGACGGCGCGCTGCTTTTCCTTCGCCTCGCCCATCAGCGGCTTCACGTACACGATGCGCTCGCCCTTCTTGCCCGCGATCTTCGCCCAATCGTCCGGATTGGTCGTGTTGGGCAGGTCCTCGTTCTCCTTGAACTCCTCGCGCACCGCGTTCAGCAGGTCCTCGACCTTGATGCCCTTCTCGCTCAGATGGATGTAGCGCTTCAGCGCCAGCTTCTTGGCCCGCCGCACCACCGACTCGATCATGGCGCCGGAGGAGAAGTCCTTGAAGTACAGGACCTCCTTGTCCCCGTTGGCGTAGGTGACCTCCAGGAAGCGGTTCTCCTCCTCGAGGCTGTACATCTCCTCGATGGTGGCCGCGATCATCCGGTCCACCGCCGCCTGGGCGTCGCCGCCGTTCTCGCGGATCTCCGACTCGTGGATCGGCAGCTGGGTGGTCATGTACTTGTTGAAGATGTCGGCCGCCCCCAGCTGGTCGGGCCGCTCGATCTTGATCTTCACGTCCAGCCGGCCCGGCCGCAGGATGGCGGGGTCGATCAGGTCCTGCCGATTGGAGGCGCCGATCACGATGACGTTCTTCAAGTGCTCGACGCCGTCGATCTCGGCGAGGAGCTGCGGCACGATCGTCGTCTCCACGTCGGAGGAGATGCCCGAGCCGCGGGTGCGGAACAGCGCGTCCATCTCGTCGAAGAACACCACCACCG
>JBOGJK010000072.1:0-3399 GCA_050745345.1 Thermoanaerobaculia bacterium | reverse complement strand
GCGTAGCATGCCGCGCGCCGGACCCTCCGCCTGTCCGGATCGAGCGACGGCGCCGCGGCACCACTCTCTCCCCGGCGCCGGGTTTCCTTTTTTGGGGTCATTTCGCATAAGATCCGCCGGATTTTGCCGCTGCCAATGATTGCCTCCAGACCTTCCGCCGAAGCCGGGCCGGTGCGCATGTCGCTCTCCAGCCGCTTCGAAAACATCGAGATGGCTCAACACCTGTGCGGTAAGCTGCTCGACGGACGGGAGGTCCCCGAAGAGACGAGGCACTGGATACTCATGGCTTTGAGGGAAGGGCTCGCCAACGCCATCAAGCACGGCAACGCCCAGAGCCTTTCGAAGAGGGTGCACCTGGAGATGCGCGTCGATCGGGATCAATTGGAGATCCGCATCCGCGACGAGGGCCCGGGGTTCGACCCGCAACAGGTCGGCGACCCGCTGGCGCCCGAGAATCGGTTGAAGACTTCCGGGCGGGGCATCTTCTACATGAAGACGTTCATGGACGAGGTCCGCTTCGACCGGCACGCCGGCGGCGGGATGGAGATCGTCCTGACGAAGAATCTGAACGCGGGCAAAGAGTAAGGAGGGAGGAGAACGATGAAGACGAGTGTTCGTGACGTCCGGGGCGTGTCGATCCTGGATCTGAAGGGGAAGATCACGATCGGCTCGGGCGACGTCCAGCTCCGCGAGACCATCAACAAGCTCGTGGAGGAGGGGAAGAAGAACATCCTGATCAACATGTCGGACGTGACGACGATCGACTCGTCCGGGATCGGCGAGCTCGTCGGCTGCTACACCTCCGTGACCAACAAGGGGGGGAAGCTGAAGCTCCTTCACCTGCCGCCCAAGATCAGCGACGTCCTGACGGTCACTCAACTGATCACCGTGTTCGACGTGTTCGAGTCGGAGCCGGAGGCCGTCGCGAGCTACGCGGCCTAGCAGGCCGCCGACGAAATGGATGCGGGCGTGGCTTTCAAACAGGCGCCCGGCGCGCCCGAGCCAGAGAGCAGAGCGGTCCTCGGTTAGCGGGCTCGCGCCGGACGATCCCCGCCGCCCCGCGCTCCTCTGCAACGGCCTGCCCCCGCCGCCCCGCGCGCGCCGGCGGGGCGATGCGGCCGCTTCCCCGGCGCCGCGCCGTCTCGGTCAAACGGCCCCGGCATGACGGCGCCCGCGCAGAAGCCGTTCGACGACTTCGCCCGGTCGGCGCGCCCCGCACTCGAAGCGGAGCTGGCGCGCTGCCTCCCGGAAACCTCTTCGGAGGCCCTGTTGCGGGCGGTCACGGAGGCCGTTCTCTCTCCCGGCAAGCGCCTCCGGCCGCTGGTCGCGATGGCGGCGGGAGAGCTTGCGCGGGCGCCGGAGGCGGCGGCCTCGGCCGTCGCCGTGGCGGTCGAGTACGTGCACGCCGCCTCCCTCGTTCTGGACGACCTGCCCTCGATGGACAACGCGCGCCGGCGGCGAGGCCGGCCGGCGCTCCACGTTCTGCATGGCACTGCCACCGCGGAGCTGGTCTCGGTCTGCCTGGTGGCGCGCGCCTTCGAGATCATCGGAGGCGCGCCGGAGGTCTCCGCCGCGACGCGGGCGCGCCTCTCGCGCGAGCTCGCCCGGGCGGTCGAGGCGTGCTGTGCGGGACAGGCTTCGGACCTCTCGGCCGAGCCGGAGCGGCTCGCCCTCGAAGACCTCGAGGCGATTCATGCCCTCAAGACCGGCGCCCTCTTCGTCGCGGCGGTGCGGGGCGGAGCGATCGCGGGAGGGGCCCGGGAGCCGCAGCTCGAGGCCCTGACCCGGTTCGCCCGCAACCTGGGGCTCGCGTTCCAGATCACCGACGACCTGCTCGACCTGGAGGGGGACGAGGACCTGATGGGCAAGGACCGGGGACGCGACGCACACCGCGCCAACTTCGCGCGGCTGCTGGGCGCGGCCTCCTCGCGCCGTCTGGTGGAGGAGCTGCTCGCCGCCGCGGTGGAGGCCCTTCGACCGCTCGGGCGGCGGACAAAGGTGCTCTGCGATCTCGCTCGCGTCGTGCGCGAGCGTCGGGCGTGAGCGGCGCGCCCCCTCTCCCGCTCGAGGAAGCGCGCCGGCGCCTGAAGGAGCTCGGCTATCTCGACGGGCGGGTCGAGCGGTTCCTCTTCCGCCGCGCCTTCGAGGGGCGGGGGGGACTCTTCCTGCCCGCGGTGCTGCTGACCGCGCTCGCGGCCGCTCTGGCTTGCGTCGCCGCGGTCGAGTCCGGGGAGCCCGGCTTCGGCGTCTCGCTGCGGGCGGTCGCCCTCCTCTTTGGCCATCTCTTCCTGGCATTCCTCGTCCCGGCCGCGCTCGCGGCCCTGCTGCTCGAATCCGTGGCCGACCGCTCGCGCGCGCCGGGAGGGGCCGCCACGGCCGTCGGCGCCCTGACGGCGGCTGCCGTTTTCACGCTCTGGGGCGCCGGGGTGTCGAGCCTGGCGCGCGACTTGCCGCCGCGAGCCCTGTTCTGGGGCATCCCGATTTCCGCCGCGGCGCTTCTGGCGGGCGGAAGCGTTCGCGCGGGGTTCCTCGCGCGCGCGTACGCCCACTCCCGGGTTCTGCCGGCGCGCCCCCGCGGCAGAAGGGTACTGCTGCTGGTTACCCTCGCCGGGCTCCTCGGCGCGGCCGCGGCCCTGGTCTCGCGCGACCGGCCGGTGCCGGCCGAGCCTCCTCGCCCCTCCCCGCGCTCCGCCGCCGTCGTGGTCGTTGCGGTGGACGGGCTGGGCCGGGAAACGGAGGCGGGCGCGGAACCGATTGCGGGAGCGGCGGCCGGCTGGTGGACCGCGCTTCCGGCCTCGCCGCCCGAGCTGTGGAGCGATCTTTCGACCGGGGAGCCTTCTGCCCGGCACGGCGTTCGCGCGCTCGAACGGGTACGGCCGGCCGGCTCGCCGATCGCGGTTCGGACGCCCTTGGGGACCGCCTGGTACCTGAAGCGTCTGGCGCCCGCGCTTGGCCTGGCCTCGAGCGCTCCGGTCTCGGCCTCCGACCGGCGGCGACTCGCCTTCTGGGAGGTGGCGGCCGCCGCGGGGCTGCCGACTCTGGCCGTCGGATGGTGGGCCTCGGGACCCTGGCCCGGGGCGGCGGTCGTCGGAAACGAGGAACTGCTCGGGTCTGCGCGCGACGGCCTCGAGGCGGACCGCCGGGCTCGCGAGCTCTTCCGCGCGCGCGCGAGCGGCGGCGAGCGTCTCCGCACCCTGTACCTGCCCGGGCTCGACATCCTGCGCGGGCAGCCGGAGCGGCGCCGCGAGGCCCTCGCGGAGACCGAAGGCTTCTTGCGCGAGGAGGCGCAGAAGGCGCTCTCGCGCGGCGACACGCTCATCGTGCTCGCGGCCGACAGCCATGCCGCGCCGGAGGCTCCGCAGCGGATGCTCGTCTTCGACGGCGCCGCCCCCCGCACCC
>JBOGJK010000071.1:0-5841 GCA_050745345.1 Thermoanaerobaculia bacterium | reverse complement strand
AGTCGACCGCCGGTAGTCGGTAGCGCGAAGGGAGTTCCGAGCGGCTGTCCCGGGATTGCCGCGCGAGGAGCGCTTTCCGTCGCGTCTCTCGCAGGAACCAAGGCAAACAGGCGACGCGACCTCCTTCGCGCTCTCGACTGACGACTCTCGACTGCCGACCGCCGACGACCGACTCCGTGCCGTGCTAGGGTCTGCGGATCGCGACGAAGGAGCCAAGATCCCCGGCGGGCGGGCAACCGGAGGACACACGCGGCGGCCTGCGCCGCGTGATGGGGTTCCGGGACGTCGTTCTCTTCTTCTTCCTCGCCGGGACGAACCTTCAGTGGGTGGCCACCGCCGCGGCCGCCGGCCCGGGCTCGATCGCCGTCTGGATCCTCGGTTTTGCCGCCATGTTCGTGCCTCTGGCCTACGCGGTCGTCGGCCTGTCCTCGCGCTACCCGCAAGAGGGGGGTCTCTACGTCTGGTCCCGGCGCGCCTTCGGCGATCTCGCGGGATTCCTGACGGGCTGGACCTACTGGTCGAGCAACCTGCCGTACTTCCCGGGGGTGCTCTACTTCGCCGTGTCGAGCGCCCTTGTAATCGGGGGAGAGCCGTGGAAGGGGGCCTCGGACAGCCCCCTCTTCTTCGTCGTGGCCGCGGTCGCGGGGCTCTCGGTCGCGACGGCGCTGAACATCCTCGGGCTCTCGACGGGGAAATGGCTGACCAACGCGGGAGCGGTTGCGCGCTGGACGGCCACACTCGTCCTGGTCGGGCTCGGCGCGGCCGTGTGGTGGCGCTTCGGCTCGGCCACGCAGTGGTCGGCGGCCTCGCTCGCCCCGGGGTTTCATTTCCGGGACGTCGTCTTCTGGTCCACCATCGCCTTCGCCTGGACCGGCCTCGAGTCGGCTTCCTTCATGGGAGAGGAGATCGACGACTCGCGCCGCAGCGTGCCGCGGGCGATCTTCGCCGCTTCCCCCTTCATCGCGGCGTGCTACGTTCTGGGCACCATCGCGATCCTCGTGATCCTGCCGGCCGGGCAGGTCACGGGCCTCGAAGCGGTCATGCAGGCGTTCGAGAGCGGCTCGCGGCGGCTCGGCTTGCCCGCGATCACGCCGGTGGCCGCGGCGCTCGTCGCGCTCTCCGCCCTCGGCAGTGTGGGCGCCTGGCTGGCCGCCGTCGCGCGCATCCCCTTCGTGGCGGGCCTCGACCACTTCCTCCCGGAGGGCTTCGGACGGCTTCACCCGCGCTGGGGCTCGCCCTACGCCGCGCTTCTGACCCAGGCCGCGGTGACGGTCGTCTTCATCGTGCTCGGACAGGCGGGGACGACGGTGCGCGGAGCCTACGACGTCCTGATCAGCATGACCGTCATCGCGACCTTCATCCCGTTTCTCTTCATCTTCGCCGCGGCCGCTAGGCTCCTGCGCGGACCGGAGGCGCCGGGCGAGGTTCACCTGCCGGGGGGCCACAGGGCGGCGGTCCTCCTCTCCGGAGTGGGATTCCTGACGACGGTCGGCGCGATCGTGCTGGCGCTCTTTCCGGCCGAGGAAGAGCCGCACAAGGCCTTCGCCGTTTCGAAGGTCGTCGGGCTGACCGCCCTGATGCTCGGCGCCGGTTTCTTCGTCTACCGCGCGGGCCGCCGGCGAGCGACCCCTAGCGCAGGTCTCTGGCGATCTCGCGGGCGGCGTTGGCGCCGGGGGCGCCGGTGACGCGGCCGCCGGGGTGGGTCCCGGCGCCGCAGAGGTAGAGACCCTCGATCGGCGTTCGGTAGCGCGCCCAGCCCAGAAGCGGCCGCATCGTGAAGATCTGGTCGAGTGCCTGCTCGCCGTGGAAGATGTGGCCGCCGGTCAGCCCGAAGACTTCCTCGAGCTCGCGCGGTGTCCAGACCTGTCGGGCGACGATCTCGGAATCGAGCCCCGGCGCATACTCCGAGAGCGTCCGGACGACGGTGTCGCCGAAGGCATCGCGCCGGCTCTTCCAGTCTCCCTCGCGCAGGCGCTCGGGGGCGTACTGCGCCGTGACCGACATGACGTGCGCCCCGGGGGGCGCGAGCTCCGGGTCGAGCACCGACGGGATCGTGATGTCGCACCAGGGTCGCGGGGAGAAGTCGCCGTACTTGGCGGCATCGAAGGCGCGCTCGAGGTAGTCGATCTCCGGCCCGATGTGGATCCGCCCGGAGAGCAACGCCTTCCCGTCGCCGTCGAGGCCCTTGAACTTCGGCAGCCGCGAAAGCGCGAGGTTCACCTTCCCGACGGCCCCGGAGCTGCGGTAGTTGCGGATCCGGTTCAGGAAGTCGGGATCCAGCTCCGTGGGCTCCACCAACGAAAGAAAGGTGCGCTTCGGGTCGGCGTTGGAGACCACGGCGCGCGCGCCGATCCGCTCGCCCGAGGAGAGCACGACACCCGCGGCCCGGCCGTCCCGCACCTCGATGCGCGCGACCTCGGCCCCCGTGCGGATCTGGGCGCCGAGCTCGCGCGCGGCCGAGGCGAGCGCCGCGGTGAGCGCGCCCATTCCCCCCTGGAAGAACTCCGCCGGCCCCGCGGAGTGCGGCTCGATCGCCGCCTGCATCAGGAGGTTCGCCCCGGTGCCGGCGGACCAGGGCCCCCCGAACATCCCGTAGATCCCGCGCGCGGCGACCGCGGCGCGCAGCAGCTCGGTCTCGAACCACTCGGAGACGAGGTCCGCCACGGCCATCGGCCCCCAGCGCAGCAGCCGGTAGGCGTCGCGCTTCGGGAGCTTCCGGAAGCCCTTTCCGAGCTTCAAGAGCTGCCAGAGCTCGCCCGCCTCGGGCCCGTCCAGAGAGGGAGGCGTCATCGAGAGCAGCGGCGCCGCCATCCTCCCGAGCCGCCCGAGACTCTCGTGAAACTCGCCGTACCGCCGCGCGTCCTTCTCCGAGCGGCGGGCGAGTGATGTCGCGGTGCGCGCGGGATCGTCGTAGAG
Organism: Thermoanaerobaculia bacterium; assembly: GCA_050745345.1. Taxonomy (GTDB): domain Bacteria; phylum Acidobacteriota; class Thermoanaerobaculia; order UBA5066; family Gp7-AA6; genus DATBFU01. The sequence goes on along the minus strand of JBOGJK010000071.1, from coordinate 2,925 downwards.
GGGAAGGTGCTCGCCCTCGGGGGAGAGCGCCAGCAGGCGAACTTCGGGGTGCAGGGTCCGCACGCCGTGGCGCGGCAGGTCCAGCTCCGCCGCGATCCGGGGGAGCAGCGGCCCCCCCGAATGGGCCAGTGTCGGGCAGCGGAAGCCGGGGTGGATCTCCTCCGTGACGGCGGCGCCCCCGACGAGGTCCCTGCGCTCGAGGACCAGCGGACGGAGTCCCGCTTTGGCGAGGTAGCACGCGGCGGTGAGCCCGTTGTGCCCGCCTCCGACGATGACGACGTCGCGCGCGGAGGCAGGGACCGCGCTCACGCCCGCACCTTCCCGCGGCGCCAGTCCGCGAGCAGCTTCCTGGCGGCGTTCCTTCCCGGAGCGCCCATGATCCCGCCGCCCGGGTGCGTGGCCGAGCCGCACATGTAGAGGTTGCGGACCGGCGTTCGGTACTGCGCCCACCCCGGGGCCGGCCGCAGGAAGAAGAGCTGCTCCAAGGTCAGCTCGCCCTGGAAGATGTTCCCCTCCGAGAGGCCGAACTCCCGCTCGAGATCGAGCGGTGTCAAGACCTGCCGGTGCCGGATGAGGCTCTTCAAGTTGGGCGCGTGCTCGGCGATCGTGTCCACGACGGTGTCGCCGAACGCCTCCCTCTGCTCGTCCCAGTCGCCTTTCAGGTTGTAAGGGGCGTACTGAACGAAGCAGGACATCACGTGCTTTCCGGGCGGCGCGACCGAGGGGTCCGTCAGGCTCGGGATGACGATGTCGATGTAGGGGCGCCGCGAGAAATGCCCGTACTTGGCGTCGTCGTAGGCGTGCTCCATGTAGTCGACCGAAGGGGAGATCGAGATCGCGCCGCGCAGGTGGGGCCCCGCGCCCGGGAGGCACCGGAAGTCGGGCAGACCGTCCAGCGCGAGGTTCACCTTCCCCGAGGAGCCGCGGTACTTGTACCGCTCGATGTCCTCGACGAAGTCGGAGGGGAGCTCCTTCGGGTCCATCATCTTGAGGAAGGTCAGGCGCGGGTCGACACTCGAGCAGACGACGCTCGCGGCGATCTTCTCGCCGCTCTCGAGCTCCACTCCCGTAGCCTTGCCGTTCTTCGTCGTGATCCGAGCGATGGGCGCTTTCGTGCGGATCTCGACTCCCGCCTCGCGGGCGGCCTCCGCGATGGCGTTGGAGATCGCCCCGGTGCCGCCGCGCGCGAAGCCCCAGGAGCGAAAGGCCCCGTCGATCTCCCCCATGTAGTGGTGGAGCAGCACGTAGGCCGTGCCGGGAGAGCGCACGCCGAGGAACGTCCCGATGATCCCGGAGGCGGCCATCGTGGCCTTCAAGACGTCGGTCTCGAACCACTGGTCGAGGAAATCGACCGCGCTCATGCTCATCAACTGGATCTGGTTGTACTTGTCGCCGGGGGAGAGCTCGCGGAAGCGGCGCCCGAGGCGCAGCAGGTCGAGAAAACCCCTCCAGTCGCGCGAGGTCGGGTCGGCCGGCGTCATCGAGAGGATCGGCTTGACGAAGCGCCCCATCGCGACCATGGCCTTGCCGTACTCGTCGTAGGCCTCGGCGTCGAGCCTGGAATGCCGGGCGATCTCGCGGCGCGTCTTGAAGTGGTCGTTGACGCGCCAGAGGTAGTCGCCGTCGGGCATCGGGGTGAACGTGCCGTCCAGCGGCAGGATCTCGAGGCCGTGGCGCGGAAGATCCAGCTCCCGGATGATCTCCGGCCGCAGCAGCGACACGACGTAGGAGCAGACCGAGAACTGGAAGCCGGGGAAGACCTCTTCCGTGACGGCCGCGCCGCCCAGCACGTGGCGGCGCTCGAGCACGAGAACCGACTTGCCCCCGCGAGCGAGGTAGGCCGCCGCGGTCAGTCCGTTGTGCCCGCCGCCGATGACGACGACGTCGTGGTGAGAGTTCGCGTTTCCGCTCATTGCTCGGGCGAGGGAGCATACTTATAATCGGCGCCCGCGACAACGGGAGAGAGAGGTCGAACGTGCCGATCGGAACCGCGGTCCACGAGAAAACCCTCGCGCTCTGCGAGAGCCTGAACTACCGCGACTGGTCCGGCTTCTACGCCGTCTCCGCCTACGAGACGCACCACGAGCACGAGTACAACGCGATCCGCAACGCGGCCGCGCTGATCGACGTCTCGCCGCTCTACAAGTACCGGATCTCGGGACGCGACGCCACGAGACTCGTCGACCGGATCGTGACGCGCGACCTCTCCAAGGTCGCCGTGGGCCAGGTCATCTACACGCCCTGGTGCGACGAAGAGGGCAAGACGATCGACGACGGCACGGTCTCGCGGCTGGAGCAGAACGTCTACCGCTGGACGGCGGCGGACCCGAGCCTGCGCTGGTTCGAGTGGAACGCCGTCGGCATGGACGTCTCGATCGAGGACATCTCCGAGCAGGTGGCCTCGCTCGCCCTTCAGGGGCCGACCTCGGGCCGGTTGCTCAGGCACGTTGCCGAGGCGCCGATCGAGAACCTGAAGTACTTCCGCGTGACGAAGGGGAAGATCGGCGGCGTTCCCGTCGAGATCTCGCGCACCGGCTACACGGGGGACCTCGGCTACGAGATCTGGGTGCCCTGGAGGGACGCCGGCCCGGTTTGGGACGCGCTGATGGAGGGGGGCAGGGGCTTCGACATCCACCCCACCGGGATGCTCGCCCTCGACGTCGCGCGGATCGAGGCAGGGCTTCTCCTGATCGACGTGGACTTCCACTCGAGCAAGAAAGCGCTGATCGCGTCGCAGAAGTACTCGCCATTCGAAATGGGCCTCTCGCGCCTGGTCGAGCTCGACAAGGGCCGCTTCGTCGGCCAGGCGGCCCTTCGCGAGGAGAAGCGCCGCGGCCACTCGCGCGAGATCGTCGGGATCGAGGTGGACTGGACGCGGGTCGAGCGGCTCTTCGACGCCATGGGCCTGCCGCCGCAGGTGCCGGC
>JBOGJK010000070.1:0-4666 GCA_050745345.1 Thermoanaerobaculia bacterium | reverse complement strand
ATCGTCGTGAGCGTCAGGTCGATTGCGGCAATCTCCCGCGGCTCCTCGAAGTCGAGCTCGAGCAGGAACGGGTTGGCCTCCAGCCCGCGGAGAGTCGAGTCGAAGCGCCCGTCGAAGAGGTCGGAGGGCTGTCCTCCGTCCTCGACGGAGTGACGCACGAGGACCTGTTGTCCCGACACCAGGACCGTGCGCTCGCGAGGCCTGCGGCGCGCTTCCCGCTCGGCGGCGAGGAGCGCGTCGGCCCGCGAGGAGTAAGCGAGGCGCACGAAGTAGAAGCCCGGCCGGCCGTCGGGGTAGCGGATCGTCCGCTCGGGGGAAGGGACGAGAAGCTTCGGATCGCGTCGCGCCTTCTCGTACTCCTCCGCCGTCAGGACGAAGAGCATCTGCTCGGTCAGCGGCGTGCGGTAGAGCAGGTAGGTCTCGATGCCTCCCATCTGCGCCCGCTCGCGCTCCTCTCCCCGAAGGAAGAAGTCCAGGAACTCGTCGGGATTGTTCGCCCAGCTCGAGGTCAAGAGGACACGCGTCGTCGGCGATGCCGCCAGCGACTGCCGGATCCCGTCGAAGACCTGCTTTGCGCCGTACTGCATGCCGTAGAGACCGTAGTCGCGGAACCAGAGCGGCCCGTCCGAGAGCGACACCATGGTCAACCTCACGGCAAAGGCGGCGAGGACCGCGGCGAGGATAGGCGCCAGAACCCGCCGGCTCCTGGGGCTCCGTAGGAGGCGCGCGATCTCTTCTGCCCCCGCCGCCGCGAGCAGGACGAGCGGGATGACCATCGGCAGGACCCTCAGGGCCTGCCGATGGTGCATCGCGGCGGCGAAGGGAACCGCGAAGGGGGAGAGCAGGAACAAGCGGTGCGCCGGGGAGCTCCGAAACCGCAGGGCGCAGCCGGCGATCCCGATCGCGACCATGGGTGCCAGCGCCAGAGGCGCGTAGGCCATCTCGTCCATCCGATGGCGCACGAGCTCCGCCCCGTTCGGCAGGAACCAGTAGCGCGGGTCGAGTCCCAGCGCGTACTGCTCGACGAACGTCCGGAGCTTGACGGAGAGCGGGTCGGGCGCCACCCAGTAGGAATGCAGCACGAGCAGCTGCTCGCGCGTCGTGCCGGGGTGAAGCCGCTGCTCGCGCAGGAACGGCAGGGCGAGAAGCGTCAGCAAGAGCGCTCCCGCGGCGAGAAGCCGGCCTCGCTGGCGGAGGTGGTACGGGGCATCCACGATCAGCAGGAGGATCCCGAGAACGAGCATGATCCCCTGCCCCGCCGTGTAGCTGTAGAAGGTCGCCGCGCCGAGGAGGAACGACAGGAAGAGATACCTCGGCGATTTCAGGCGGTAGAGCAGGTACGCCCAGAGGAATCCCGCGAAGATGCCCGGAGTCGTCTCCAGCGCCATGCGGGCATGGAGGAAGTCCACCGGAAGAAGCGCGAGCAGGTATGGCGCGGCCCACCAGACCCCGATCCCCGCGGCTCGCAGTGCCAGACCCGCCGCCGCCGCGCCGAAGAGCGCCACCGCGACGAAGGTCCCGCGCGTGACGAGGATCGTCTTTCCGAGGGTCGCGACCGGAGCGGCGAGCAGGTAGATGTTCAGGCTCATGGCCCAGCGCTGGTCGTTGCGGAAGTAGGGGGGGAAGAGCACCCCGTCCCGGTCGCGGAAGCCGTCCCGGACGAGCCTCCCGGCGACGTTTGACTGCACGGCCTCGTCGCTGAAGAAGAAGATGGGGAACTCGGTGAGCGCCGTCAGGCGCGTCGCGGCGTAGAGGACGAGCCCGAGGGCGAAGAGGAGAGCGGCGCCGCGGGAAGCGGGAGCCGCCGGGGCGTTTGCGGAAGCGTCGCTCAAGCTGCCACGGTCACTGCAGGGCGGAGGAAAGGGTCCATGAGAAGACGCGATGGGTGCCCCGGTCCGAGACGTTCAGCCTTCCGAAGGGATCTACCGCGATACCGGTCGGCTGCTTGAACTCCGCCCCCGCCCGGAACGATTTGCGCAGGGCCCCGGCGGCGTCGTAGACGGCGATCCGGCCTCCCCAGGCGTCCGTCGCGATGACGGCGTCGCCGGGCCCGATCGCCAGGTACGGCTCGGTGTAGAAGTCCTTCCAGCCGTTCACCGGGAACTGGCGCAGCAACTTCCCCTCCGGATCGAAGACCTGCACGCGATGGTTGCCCGTGTCCGCCACGACGAGGTTGCCCGAGGCGTCGGCCGCGAGGCCCACGGGCTCGACGAGCTGGCCGGGGCCGTTGCCCCCCTCGCCGAACTCGGCGGTCTTCCTGCCGTCGCGGTCGAAGCGGACGATCCGCTTGTTGCCCGTGTCGGCGACGTAGAGCTGTCCCCGCGAGAAGACGAGAGCGCGCGGCCCGAAGAGGCTGCGGTCGCGCTCGACGAAGGCCCCGCGGAAGGCCCCCTCGGGAGAGAAGCGGGCGATCCGATGGTTCCAGGTGTCGGCCACCCAGACCTCGCCGTCGGAATCCACGGTGATCCCGCACGGCTCGTTTAACTCTCCGTCGCCCGCCCCTTTCCTTCCGAAGGCCCGCAGGAATTTCCCGTCCGGATCGAACACCTGGATCCGGCTGTTCTTGGTGTCGGCGACGTAGAGGTTGCCGCGGCCGTCCACCGCGAGGCCGCGCGGCTCGGCGAGCTCGCCGGGCGCGGTGCCAGGGCCGCCGACCACGCGCTCCGGGGCGAGCAGGGCCGCGTCCGCCGGATAGTCCTTCACGGTCGTGTCCTGAACGGGAAGCTGCAGCGGCTCGAGGGTCCCGGACCCCGCGCCGAGGTCCTTGCGCACGAAGAAGGTCGAATCCTGCGATCCGATCGGGCTCCACAGCTCGTGGAAGAGCCACCAGCGCCAGGCCTCGCGAAGGGTCGGGTGATGACCGGGGCGCTCGGGAGTGCTCCCGGTGCGCTCGGGGAACCACCAGGCGCGGATCGGGACGCGCCGGGCGTCGTACTTGTCGGCGAGCTGCTTCTCGAGAGCCCCGTTCGGGTCCCAGTCGGCCACGATCACCGGGGTGGAGGCCCGGTCGATGCGCGACGTCCACGTGGTCGGCACGTCGCGCAGGTACCAGGTCAGGGGCCAGGAGGCCTCGCCCGCGACCGTGAGCAGCGGCTGCCCCTCCGGCACCCGCGGGCGGACCCGCTCGAGGACCCCCAGGGCGCGGATCAAGTCCTCGGTCGTCTGCACGTAGGCCTGGTACTCGCCGTGGCGCGGCTCACGCTCGAGGTCGTAGGCGCCGTAGCGGAAGCAGGCGAGGTACGCCGCGCCGGCGTTGACGGCGAGCAGCACGGCGATCGCGGGCAGGGCCAGGCGCGGCAGCCTCTCCTTCCGGTCGCGCCAGAGGTTGGCGAGGCCGAGGGCCGCGAGCACGGTCAGCGGCAGCAGCGGATGCACCGTCAGCCAGGGCACCTTCTCCCGCGCCCAGGAGTAGATCGCGAGTGACGCCACGGCCCAGAACGCCCAGAAGGCGAGGAAGGGGTCGCGCTTCCACTTCCGGAACGCGAAGGCCGCGGCGGCGACCGTCGCCGTCTCGTAGTAGAGCAGCTGCGGGAAGTAGTAGTACCAGGGGCCCGGGATGCGCGCGATCGCGTGCTGCCCCATCCAGTACTTGACCGCCTTCGGGATCGCGAGCCAGTCGCCCGGGTGGCGTCCGAAGGCCGTGTACATCAGGGTCCAGATCGAGAGAAAGACGATCCCGGCCGTCAGCAGGGCGGGAAACCGCGCGCGCGCCCAGGCCGCGCTGTGGCGAAGCGCCTCCCGGAACGCCGCGCCCCGCGAGGGGCCGGAGAGGGCGCGCGTGCCCAGCGTCCAGAGGCCGAAGGCGACGAAGAGGACGCCCGTCATGTAGGCGTTCTCCTTGGTCACGCCCGCCAGGGCGAAGACGACGGCCGCGGCGGTCAGCCACCGCGCCCGGTCCGTCTCGAGGAACCGCCGGAAGGCGAGGATCGTCGCGAGGGTGAAGACGACCGAGTAGAGGTCCTCGCGGATGAAGCGGGAGAAGTAGCTCAGGTGCGGCGAGAGGAGCACGAGCAGCGCGTACGCCGCCGCGGCGCCTTCCCCGATCCAGCGCCGCAGGGGGAACGCGAAGGCGACAAGCAGTATCCCGAAGGCCGCCGGAAGCAGGCGTGCCGTCGTGTCCGAAGCGCCGAAGGTCTTGTAGACGATGGCGTTGGCGTAATAGAGGAAGGGCCCGTGGTACGCCGGGTCGTAGCGCCACTGCCCGTTCTGGGAGAGCGTGTACGACTGATAGGCGTGGATCGACTCGTCGTGGTGGAGCGGGCGCTCCCCGAGATTCCAGAAGCGGGTCGCGGCGGCCGCGAGAAGGATGGCCAAGAGCGCGGTCCGAAACCTTCGGCTGCCCGCCGCGGCGGCCTCGCGCGCGGCCGGGGGCGGGGCGGCGGGGCCCTCCGGCGTCTCGAGCGGCTCCCCGACGGGCGAGACCTGGCTCGACCCGTCCGTTTCGACCAACGGATCAATCTCCCTTTCGCTCGGGCAGTTTCGTCTTCGAGATGGAGCTGTCCCCGGAGTTGACCACGTACAGGATACGATTTTTTTGGTCGAGCGCGAGGCCGGTCGGCTTGACGAGCTTCTTGCCGGCGTCGTCTTTCTCGCGGCGCTCCCGGAGGCGGCCGGTCGGGTCGATCACCAGCAGGGCGTCGCCCGGGGGGTCGGTGACGTAGAGGGT
>JBOGJK010000069.1:0-1773 GCA_050745345.1 Thermoanaerobaculia bacterium | reverse complement strand
CTTCGTGGGCGTCTTCGACCCGGCCGGCAAGACCATCCGCTATCTCGATCCGAGTGTGGACCGGGACGGCGAGCCGGCCTGGTCGCCCGACGGCAGGCGTATCGCGTTCCGGCGGATTCCGGCGTCAAAGCAGGAAGTCCTCCGGCCGCGCCGCGAAGGCCCTCCCTGGTCGATCCACGTGGCCGAGGTCTCGACCGGAAAGGCGCGCCGGGTCTTTCGGGCCGAGCAGGGGCGCGGGAGCGTCTTCCGGGAGGTCTCCGCCAAGGACCAGTTGCTCTGGGCCGACGGCGAGCGGATCGTCTTCCCCTGGGAGAAAGAGGGGTGGACGAATCTCTACGTGGTTCCCGCCTCGGGCGGTCTCTCGGCGCCGCTGACCCCGGGGTCGTTCGACGTCGAATACGTTGGTCTCTCGCCCGACCGCAAGAGGGTTCTCTACAACTCGAATCAGGGCGACATCGAACGCCGGCACCTCTGGAGCGTCGCGGTCGCCGGAGGAAAGCCGGTCGCGCTCACCTCCGGGGACGGCCTGGAGTGGTCGCCGGTGGCGACGGCCGACGGGACGGCGATCGCGTTCGTGCGCGCCGGAGCGAAACGACACCCGGAGCCTGTTGTCCGAGTCGGCAAAAGTCCGGACCGCGAGCTTGCCCCGGGCAGCGTGCCGGCCGAGTTTCCGGAAGCTTCGCTCGTGGTCCCGGAGACGGTGATCTTTCCCGCGACCGACGGGTTGGCGATCCACGCGCAGCTCTTCAAGCCCGCGGACTCCAAGCCCGGAGAACGCCGCCCCGCGGTCATCTTCTTCCACGGGGGATCGCGCCGGCAGATGCTGCCCGGCTGGCACTACATGTACTACTACCGCAACGCCTACGCCTTCAACCAGTACCTCGCCAGCCGCGGCTTCGTCGTCCTCTCGGTGAACTTCCGCAGCGGCATCGGCTACGGCATGGAGTTCCGCGAGGCGGTCGATTTCGGAGCGACGGGGGCCTCGGAATACCGGGACGTCGCGGGGGCGGGGCTCTACCTCCGAGGGCGGCCCGACGTAGACGGCGCCCGCATTGGCCTCTGGGGCGGCTCCTACGGGGGATACCTGACCGCGCTCGGCCTCGCGCGCGCCTCCGACCTCTTCGCGGCGGGAGTGGATCTGCACGGAGTCCACGATTGGAGCGCCTGGTACCGCGACGTGCTCGGACAGGACGACCGGGAGGATGCCGAGGCCCGGCGGATCGCCTTCCAATCCTCGCCGATGGCGGACGTGAAGTCGTGGCGCTCGCCGGTGCTCTTGATCCACGGCGACGACGACCGAAACGTCCCGTTCCAGCAGAGCGTCGATCTGGCGGAGGCGCTTCGCGCCCGGGGAGTCGAGGTGGAGCAGCTCGTCTTGCCCGACGAGGTGCACGACTTCCTCATGCAAGCCCACTGGATCGAGGTCTATCGCGCGGCGGCGGACTTCCTGGAGAGGAAGCTCGCGAAGTGAGCCCGGAGAAGGGAAAACTCGTTTACTCGAGTGGAACGGGCCGCGTCTGCGGCAAGTGCGGCTGGCCGGCCTCCGACTGCCACTGCTCCTCCTCGTTGGGCGCCGCCGCCGACGAGACCGTCCCGACGAAGCTCACGACGAAACTGCGGCTCGAGAACCGGGCTTCCGGCAAGAATGTCACGGTCGTGGATGGCCTACCGAGGAACGCGGCGTTCCTCGCGTCCCTCGTCAAGGAGCTGAGGAAGTCGTGCGGCACGGGTGGGCACGCCGGCGAGGGCGCCGTCGAGCTGCAGGGAGACCAG
>JBOGJK010000068.1:0-7623 GCA_050745345.1 Thermoanaerobaculia bacterium | reverse complement strand
ACCACCTACGTCCTGCCACCTACCACCTCTCTACGGCTCCATCGTCCGAAGGCCTTCCGAGACACGAAACGTCGCCTCGGTCTTCGCGCGGACCTGCTCGACGGGGACGCCGGGCGCCGTCTCGATGAGCTCGAGCCCCTGCTCTCCCGGGAGCACGTCGAAGACGCACAGGTCCGTGATGATCCGGTGGACGCAGCGGTGGCCGGTCAGCGGCAGCGTGCAGCGCTTCAAGACCTTGGAGGCTCCGGCGCGGCTGGTGTGTTCCATCGTGACCACCAGGCGGCGGGCCCCGGCCACCAGGTCCATGGCGCCCCCCATTCCCTTGACCATCTTGCCCGGGATCATGTAGTTGGCAATCGAGCCTATTTCGTCCACCTCCATCGCGCCCAGGACCGAGAGGTCGACGTGGCCTCCCCGGATCATGGCGAAGGAGTCGGCCGAGGAGAAGTACGAAGCGCCGGGCTTGACCGTCACGGTCTCCTTGCCAGCGTTGATCAGGTCCGGGTCGATCTCCCCTGGCGCGGGGTAGGGCCCGAGACCCAGGATCCCGTTCTCCGACTGCAGGATCACTTCCATGCCGGCGGGAATGTGGTTGGCAAGCAGTGTGGGCATGCCGATCCCGAGGTTTACCGTGTAGCCGTCGCGCAATTCCCGCGCGGCGCGCCGGATGATCCCTTCGCGATCCAGAGCCATTGATTGATGATAACGCGCGAAACCTTGGCCGGTCTCCCGTCTCCCGTCTAACGTCTCCCGTCTCCCGTCTCACGTCTCCCGTCTCACGGTGCGCCGCTCGATGCGCTTCTCGCGGGGCGCGACCACGACCCGCTGCACGAAGACTCCAGGCGTGTGGACGCATTCGGGGTCGAGCTGGCCGACCTCGACTAACTCTTCGACTTCGGCGATCGAGACCTTCCCCGCGGTCGCCGCCATCGGGTTGAAGTTGCGCGCCGCCTTCCGGTAGACGAGGTTCCCGAGGCGGTCCCCCTTCCAGGCGGCGACCATCGAAAAGTCCCCCACGATCCCCCGCTCGAGCAAGTACTCCCGCCCGTCGAGCTCCTTGACCTCCTTGCCCTGCGCGACCAGGGTCCCGATGCCCGTCGGCGTGTAGAAGCCGGGAATGCCCGCGCCGCCGGCGCGCATGCGCTCGGCCAATGTCCCCTGCGGCACCAGCTCCACTTCGAGCTCTCCGGAGAGGAACTGCCGCTCGAACTCCGCGTTCTCGCCGACGTAGGAGGAGACCATCTTGCGGATCTGCCGCGTGGAGAGGAGCAATCCGAGCCCCCAGTTGTCCACGCCGCAGTTGTTCGACACGACGGTCAGGTCCTTCACGCCGCGGCGCACCAGCGCCGCGATCAGGTTCTCCGGGATCCCGCAGAGGCCGAAGCCGCCCACGACCAGAGTCGCGCCGTCGAAGACGTCGGAGATGGCGGCGTCGGCGCTCGGGACCACCTTATTGATCATCTCGGGCGATGATAAACCAGCGTTCCGCGGAGGCTCCGAGCGCCTCCGCGCCTCAAGGGCCGACGGCCCTCGCCACGACAAGAAACTCGGCGACGTTCAGGTCTGGCGAAGCTCCCGGCAGAGCCGAGAGAAGCGCGAGCCGCGAAGCTCCTTCCGGGGAAGCCGGCAGCGCGACGGTCTCGATCCGCTCGACACGGTAGCCGCAGGAATCGAAGAGCTCCTCGAGGGTCCGGCGCGTGAAGAAGCGCACGTGTGTCCCCGAAAGGATGGAGTACGGCACGTAGTCGAACCGCCCCTCGACGAGGTCGCTGACGATGGCCCAGTGCCCGACGTTCGGGACCGACGCAACGACGACGCCCTGCGGCGAGAGCCACGGCCGGACCCGAGCCAGCGCCCGCGCAGGGTCCTCCAGATGCTCGAGGACGTCGCCGAAGAGGACGGAGTCGAAAGCGGCCTTCCCACGCCTTGCGGACCGACTCCAGGGGCGCGGCGACGACCCGATCGAAGACCTTTGCAGCCGCCTGCGCGTCCTCCGCGTCGGCCTCGATCCCCGCAAGATATGTCACTCCGCGGGCGCGACAGCGCCGCCGCCGTCCCCCCTCGCGCGCACCCCACGTCGAGGACCGACCGCGGGCGGCCGGGAACCAGGGCCGCGAGGTCCTCACGCGCCTGGCCGTCCATCGGCCCGTAGCGGTGCAAGTGGGCGCCGGGATCGATCGCGACGGCACCGCCGCGGCGGAAGACCTCCTGCGGGACCTCGTCGAGCGGAAGCGACGGAGGCAAGCCGGAGAGCGCGGCGCGGCGGGCCAGATAGACCGGAGAGCGAGGCTCCCACGCCGGCCGGACCTCCCCGGAGCGGGCCGCGAAGTCGCGCACGCAGCGTTCGAGCATCGAGGGGGTCAGGTACGGGAAAACAGGAGCGGCGCGGGCCTGCTCGGTCCACGGCTCGTTCGATACAGGAAGGAGCAGGTCGCACTCCGGACGCCGCGCGAGCGTGTCGGCGAGGTGGCGGGCCGCCTCCGGCAGCAGGAAGGCCTCCGGATCGACCAGCACGAAGCAGCGTTGGCGCCTATCCTGCGGCGTCGGACACGAGCGGCCGGCAATCCCAGGCCTCGGTCCGATGCCGGCACGCGATCTCGCGAAGGGTAGCGGGCGAGCCGCCGGCGGGCCCAGGAAGCCTCCGCCTGGAAGCGGGGGACACCGCCGACGATCAGGTCGCAGTCGAGGGGAGGCCGAGGACGTTCGTTCAAGTCGAGCTCGTTCCCAGGAGGCGGGTGGGAGAAGAGACGACGCGGCCCTTCTTCTGCGCCGGTCTGCCCGCGTCGGGCCGCCCTACGCGGTCTCCACGAGCATCGCCGTCGCCTCGCCCCCGCCGATGCAGATGGCCGCGATGCCGCGCTTCTTTCCTTCGTGCCGCAACGCGTGGAGGAGCGTCGTCAGGATGCGCGCGCCGGAAGCTCCGATCGGGTGACCCAGCGCGACCGCTCCGCCCCGCACGTTGACGCGCGCCGGATCGAGCGAGAGCTCCCGGATCGCCGCCATCGCCACGGCCGCGAAGGCCTCGTTGATCTCGAAGAGGTCGATGTCGGAGACCGAAAGGCCGCTCTTTGCGAGCAGCTTCTGGATCGCGCCGACCGGCGCGGTCGTGAACCACTCGGGCGCCTGCGCCACTCCGGCCGAAGCGACGATCCGGGCGATCGGCCGGTATCCTTTCGCCCGCGCCCGCTCCTCGGAGGCGACGACCAGGGCCGCGGCGCCGTCGTTGATCTTCGAGGAGTTGGCCGCGGTCACCGAGCCGTCCTTCTGGAAGGCGGGCTTGAGCGTCGGCATCTTGTCGAGCGGCGCCGCGAACGGCTCCTCGTCCTTGTCGATCTTTTCCGCCTCCCCCTTCTTGCGCGGCACCTCCAGGGGCACGATCTCCTGGCCGGTCAGGCAGCGGTTCGAAGCGTCCTGCGCGCGCCGGTACGACTCCAGGGCGAAGGCGTCCTGCTCCTCCCGCGTGAAGCGGTACTTGGCGACGCACAGCTCCGCGCAGTTGCCCATGTGCGTGTCCTTGTAGGGGTCCCAGAGGCCATCCTTGATCATCGAGTCGATGATCTGCGCGTTGCCCATCCGGTAGCCGGTGCGGCCGCGGTCGAGAAGATACGGGGCGTTGGACATGGACTCCATCCCGCCGGCGACCGCGAGCTCATACTCCCCGGCCTGGATGGCGTTGGAGGCATCCATGACCGCACGCATCCCGGAGCCGCAGACCTTGTGGACCGTGATGCAGGGCACGCTGTCGGGAACCCCGGCTCCGAGCGAAGCCTGACGGGCCGGGGCCTGCCCCTCCCCCGCCTGAAGGACGTTGCCCATGATCACTTGCTCGACCTCGGACGGCGGCACAGAAGCGCGCTCGAGCGCCCCGCGAATGGCCGCCGCCCCGAGGGCGGGAGCCGGCAGCGCCGAGAGCTTCCCCAGAAAAGAGCCGACCGGTGTACGGGCCGCGGAGAGAATCACGATGTTCTTCATGACCGGTCGATTCTAACGCCGGCGGACCCGCTACGATGCCCGATCGGGCGAAGGGCGAATTCGTTGACACCCCTCGTCTTGCGCGGCCCGGCCGCGCCGCGGGCTGCCGGGCGCGCGCCCGCGCCCTCCGGATTCCGCTACTCTTGCCGAGAATGCGGATCCTGGCGGTGGACTTCGGCGAGAAGCGGATCGGGCTGGCGACCTCGGATGCCTCGGGCCAGATCGCCACACCCCGGCGCACCCTCCTGCGGCGCGACGACGACTCGGCGGCCTGCGAGATCGCCCGCTTCTGCCGGGAGGAAGAGGTGGAGCTGGTCGTCTTCGGCCTGCCCCGCTCCCCCGAGGGGGTCGAATCGCCATTTGCTTCCCGGATCCGCTCTTTCGCCGGAAAGCTCCGGCGCCACAGCGGGCTGCCGGTCGAGTTCTACGAGGAAACGCTGACTTCGCGCGAGGCCGCCTCGCGCCTTCCCCCGGGAGCGGCGCGGGAGGAGGTGGATCGCGGGGCCGCCGCGGTGCTGCTCGAGGACTTTCTCCGGCACGGGAGGGCTCTGCCGTGAGCGCGGGCAAGCGCCTGGTTCGCCTCGGTCTGCTCGCCGTTCTGCTCGCGCTCGCCGCCACGCTCTGGTTCATCCAGCGGCTCGAGCGCCCGCCGGCCGGGCACGCGGCGCCGGCAGCGGTCAACGTCTACTTCCCTCCCGGAACCTCGACCGGAGCGATCTTCCGGCGCCTCGACGCCGAAGGCGTCATCGGCAACGCCCGGCTGGCGGAGCTCTACTACCGCTTCCTCTCGGGCGCCACACCGCTGCAGGCCGGGGAGTACCGCTTCGACCGTCCGATGCCGCTCCCGGAAGTGATCCGGCGAATGGGCCGGGGAGAAGTCGTCCAGCACACGGTCGTCGTGCCGGAGGGGTTGACCGCGGAGGAGACGATCCGGCTCTTCACGGATCAGGGAATCGGGACGCCCGAGAGCTTCCGCGCGGCGCTCGCCGACACGGCGCTCGCGCCGGGGCTCGCCCTGGGCGCGCCGGACCTCGAGGGCTTCCTGTTTCCCGACACGTACCGGCTGACGCGCTCCTCCTCCGCGCAGCAGGTCGTCGAGCGCATGGTCGGGCAGTTTCGGAACCACTTCACTCCCGAGCTGCGCGAGCGCGTCCGGGCGCTGGGATTGACTCCGCGCCAGGCCGTTACTCTGGCCTCGATCGTGGAGAAGGAGACGTCGCTTTCCCGCGAGGCGCCCGTGGTCGCGGGCGTCTACCTGAATCGCCTGGACCGCGGGATGCGGCTCCAGGCCGATCCCTCGGTGACCTACGCCTTGAAGCGCGACGGCAAGTGGATGGGGTTTCTCCGCCGCGCCGACTACACCTACGACTCCCCCTTCAACACGTATCTGTACGACGGCCTGCCGCCGGGTCCGATCTGCAATCCGGGGCTCTCGGCGCTCACCGCGGCGGTGAACCCGGCGCGCACGGAGTTCCTCTATTTCGTGGCGGACTGGAGCGGTGGACACACGTTTTCGCGCACCTTCGAGCAGCACCTCCAGGCGATCGCGACCAACCGGCGGCTGCGCGTGGAGGCGAACGCCGCGGCCCAGGAGCCCGCGCCGGAAACTCGTGAACCGTTGACCGTCAACCGCTAACCGTCAACCGCACCCACAGGCCCAGGCGGATCGGTTCCCGGTTCACGGTTCACGGTTCACGGTTCACGTTACAATCAAGCGTCACTTCCAGGGAGTTCCCGGTTCCCGGTTCACCGTTCCCGGTTCCCGGTTCACGTTACAATCAAGCGTCACTTCCAGGGAGTTCGAATTTTGATCGCTTTGGGCCCGCCGGCCCCGGTCCGTCCATGACCGAGGCGCTGCCTCGCCGCTTCGGCTCCTACGTCCTGACGGCCGTTCTCGGGGAGGACGCCCTCGGCCGCGTGTACCGGGCCTTGCGGCTCGAACCGGAGCAGGGTTTCGTCCGGCTGCGGATCCTGGAGTCTCCCGAGATCTCGGAGGACGCGGTCCTCGACGCCATCCAGGAGAACGGCGAGATCCACTCCTTTCTCAAGAACCCCGCCATCGCGCGCGGCGTCCAGATGGACTCCGTCGAGGGGCTCCCCTTTCTCGCCTGGAACGAGGAGAGCGGCCGCACCCTCGACTCCCTGCTCGCGAGGGCCCCGACGCTGCAGGGGCGCATCCC
The DNA here is from genome assembly GCA_050745345.1 of Thermoanaerobaculia bacterium. GTDB lineage: Bacteria > Acidobacteriota > Thermoanaerobaculia > UBA5066 > Gp7-AA6 > DATBFU01. Next base: position 1,471 of record JBOGJK010000068.1, on the reverse strand, counting down.
GCTCGAGCACGCTTTGCTCATCGCCGAGAAGATCGCCACGGCGCTCGACCACGCCTACAACACCACGATCGAGGGGGAGCGCACGCTGCACGGCCTCGTCTGGCCCGGCTTCGTCTCGCTCTCCGACGACGGTGAGACCTGCCTGACCGGCTTCGGTCTGGCGCCGGGGCTGCTCGCCTCGCGCGGACGGCCGCGCTTCGGAAAGCAGGTCGCGCCGTATCTCGCGCCGGAGGAGCGGTCCGAGGGGAAGACCGGCAAGAACTCCGACGTCTTCTCCGTCGGCGTGATTCTCTTCGAGCTCTTGAGCGGGCGCCTGCCGGCGCCGGCGGGGCCCGTGGCGGACCTCTTCGCCCTGGCCCGCGGCCCCTCTCCACTGCCTCCGGAGATCACCGCGGTCCTGAAGATGTGTCTGTCGGACGCGGCATCCCGCTACCAGTCGAGCGGGGAGCTGCGGCGGGAGCTCGGAAAGCTGCTCTTCTCGGGGCCCTATTCCCCCTCGACCTTCAACCTCGCCTATTTCTTGAACAACGTCTTCGGGACGGAGATCGAGGCCGAGAACCGGGCGCGGGAGAAGGAAGCGGCGCTCGATCCGGCGGCAATCCAGGAGACCAAGCGGCCGGAGGCGGCCGCGGCCGGCAAGTCCCGGACCCCCCCGAGCCGGCCCTCGCCCCCCGCGGTCAAGAGGCCTGCGCCCGCGGGGAAGCCCTCGACCTCCTCGGCGCCGAAGTTCCTGGTGATACGGAAACCTCGCTCGATGGCACCGTTCGCCCTGATCGGGGGCGTGCTTCTCGTGGCGGCCTTTTCGGGCACGTGGCTCGTCATTTCGAGGCGAGAAACCGCTCCCCCGCCCGTGGCCGTGCCCACGCCCGTTCCAGCAGAACTGCCGCCCCTCCCGACGCCCGAGCCCGGCCCCTCGACTGCCGGTATGAGCGCTGCCCAGTTCCAGGAGGAGGTCTCGCGCCGGCTCGCCGAGGAGATGAAGAAGCTCGAGGAGGAGACCAAGCGGCAGAGGGAGGCCGTCGAGGAGGCGCGCCGCGCCGAGCTCGAAGCCACCGCCGTCGCTCTTGCCGCCCTCCCGACGGCCGTCCCGACCTTGGTCCCAGTGGAAGTCGCGGCCCCGGAGCCGACGGAGCCCCCGGCTCCGACCGCCACACGGGAGCCGGTGCAGGAGACCCCGCCGAGGATTCTGAAGGTGGTCGAGCCCGCCTATCCTCCCCTGGCCCTCCAATCGCGCGTGGGCGGACTCGTGATCCTGCGCGTGCTCGTCTCGGAGACCGGCCAGCCCCTGGAGGTCGAGGTGGTGCGGCCTGCCTCGGCGGGCCTGACCGAAGCGGCGGTCGCCGCCGTCCGGAAATGGACGTTCACGCCGGCGCGAAAGGGAGACACGCCCGTACGCGCGTGGACGACGGTGCCTATTCCCTTCGAGCCGGGAGACGTGAACCGTAAACCGTAAACGGGAAGACAAAAACCC
>JBOGJK010000067.1:0-1965 GCA_050745345.1 Thermoanaerobaculia bacterium | reverse complement strand
ATCCTGGAGCATGCCGGTCACAAGCCCCAAATCCGGTTCCGCCCGGAGATGCCTACCGGGCCGCTGAATCGCGTGGCCGACAACTCCCTGGCTCGGCGACTTCTCACCTGGGAGCCCGCGGTTCTCTTCCGCGAGGGCGTCTGCCGCACCATGGATTGGTACTTCTCCTCGAAAGACAGAGATCAGGTGAAAGCCGTCTTGGATCGGATGCTGACCGAACGATGAGTCCCCTTCTGACCGCCGTCCGCCTGCCGCTCGAGCTGGTTTCTTTTGCCGTGGCCCTGCTGGCTTCTCTCGCCCTGACCGTGCCTGTCCGCCGGCTGGCCCTGCAGATTGGCATGGTGGATCTCCCCGGCCCCCGCAAGCTCCACCTCGCGCCCATCCCCTTGCTCGGAGGATTGGCGATTTATTCCGGTGTTCTTCTCGCTGGGCTGGCTTCTCTCGACGTGGTGGTGGGGAGCCAGGTTTATGCCATTCTGGCCGGGGCCACGCTTCTCGCACTGGTCGGCATTCTCGATGACCGCGGATGGCTGCATCACCAGGTCAAGCTGTTTGTCGGCATGCCCGTTGCCGCACTCATCCTGCTGGCCTCCGGCATCCGCACCCATGTGCTCTCATTCCTCTGGCCAGACAGCCCCGGCGTGCTCCTCGACTCTTGCCTGACCGTTCTGTGGGTGGTGGGCATGACAGCCGCCTTCAGCATCCTCGACCACATGGACGGTCTCTGTGCCGGTGTCGCGGCCGTCGCGTCCGCTTTTTTCACGCTGTTCGCCATGCTCAACGGCCAGCTCCTGGTCAGCACCCTGGCCGCCGCAGTTTTCGGAGCCTCCCTCGGCTTTCTCCGCTGGAACTTTAACCCCGCCAAGATTTTCATGGGCGATGGCGGAGCCATGTTTCTGGGCTTCATGCTTGCTACCTTGGCCATCAAGCTGCGTCCCTCCGCTCCGGCACCCGTCATCAGCTGGCTGATCCCCGTCCTGGTCTTGGTTGTGCCTGTTTTCGACACAACCCTGATTTCCGTTTCTCGCGCCCGGCGGGGACTCATTCCTTTCACCTCACCCGGCACGGACCACGCCGCCCACCGCCTGGCCAGCTTCGGACTCGGCCAGCGTGGCGCTGTGCTCACTCTCTACGCTCTGGGCACTCTTGGCGGGCTGCTTGCCCTCCTGGTAAGCCGTCTCCCTGTCCGTTCGGCTCTTGTCGTGGTGGGTTTGCTGTTTCTACTGGCCGCTGCTGCCATCCTTTTTCTGGAGCGCGCCCCCTTCGAACGCCAGTACCGCCGCCCTCAAGGCTAGTGCGCGCGCAGCGTCCTTGCGCAACCTTCCGGCTTGGTTATACTGCTGCCTGCTCTTGAGAGTGTGAGGACGCTTGGAGGAGACTCGGCCGCATGACTTCGCATGCTCCCGCCGGCACGGCCGTATCCATCATTGGCGGGTCGGCCGCTGGCCTTTTCGCAGCCTGCTTGCTTTCCCGTCGGCAGGTTCCCGTCCGCGTCTTTGAAAGGGCCGACCGCCTCGATCCGCTCTCGCGCACCCTCATTGTCACCAGCCGGATGCGTGATCTGCTGGGCTCTGTGGGTGAGACCGCCGTCGTCAACGAAATTCGCCGCTTCGAGCTGTTCACCGACGGTCGCGTGGCCTCCATTTCCCTTGCCCGGCCTGACTTGATCATTGAGCGCGCGACCTTGATCCGCGCGCTGGCTCAACACGCCCGGGCCCACGGCGCCGAAATTGTTTTCGGCAAGCGCTTCGTCGGTTTCGAACCGCAGGCGACGGGTCTCACCCTGTGCTTCGCTGGGGCGGGCTTGGCTGACCGCTTCCACGCTACCACCGTCATCGGTGCCGACGGTGCCCTCAGCAGAGTCGCCCAAGCTGCCGGTTGGCCCCGTCAGGCGACCGTCCCCCTGGTGCAGGCCGTTGTTCGACTGCCCGCAGATCTTCCTCCGGATTCCGTTCGCGTCTGGTT
>JBOGJK010000066.1:0-3725 GCA_050745345.1 Thermoanaerobaculia bacterium | reverse complement strand
GGAATACCTCGAAGGCCAGACCCTGGCCGAGAGGCTCGCGAGAGGCGCGTTGCCGCTCGATCAGGTCCTGCGCTACGGGATCGAGATCGCCGATGCTCTGGACAAGGCCCACCGGCAAGGGATCGTGCACCGCGACTTGAAGCCGAGTAACGCGATGCTGACGCAGTCGGGGGTCAAGCTGGTGGACTTCGGCCTGGCCAAGTTCGCCGCGCCGGGAGGGGCTTCGCTTTCCAGCCTGACGGCGTTGCCGACGCAGGCGCCGGACCTGACCGCCGAAGGGACGATCCTCGGCACCTTCCAGTACATGGCGCCGGAGCAGCTGGAGGGAAAGGAGGCCGACTCCCGGACGGACATCTTCGCGTTCGGCGCCACGCTCTACGAGATGGCGACGGGGGGGAAGGCCTTCTCCGGCACGACCCAGGCGTCGCTGATCGGCGCGATCCTGCACACGGAGCCCGCCGCGATCTCCTCGGTCCTGCCGATGGCGCCACCGGCGCTCGACCGGGTCGTCCGGACCTGTCTGGCCAAGGACCCGGAGGATCGCTGGCAGACGGCCCACGACGTGATGCTGGAGCTGAAGTGGATCGCCGAGGGCGGCTCCCAGGCGGGGCTGCCCGCGCCGGTCGTGGCCGGCAGGAAGAGTCGCGAGCGCTTTTGGATGCTCGTGAGCTTCGGCCTTTTTCTCGGGATGCTCGCTCTGGCGGCGGTTTCGTATTTCCGACGGGCCCCGAAAGAAGGGCGCGTCGTCAAGCTCTCCCTGTTGCCTGGCGAGAACACGACTTTCGCGTCACGGGGAGCAGCAGCACTGGCCCCTCAAATTGCCCTCTCTCCGGACGGGTCCCGCCTGGCGTTCGTCGCGACAACTTCCGGAGGCCAGCCTCAGCTCTGGATACGCCCGCTCGATTCGCTCGTTGGGGAGGCGTTGCCCGGAACGGACGACGCTTTCGCGCCGTTCTGGTCGCCGGATAGCCGCTCCCTCGGATTCTTCGCGCAGGAAAAGCTCAAGAGGGTTGCGCGCTCCGGGGGGCCCGTTCAAACAGTGTGCGATGCCCCTAACGGCCGGGGAGGCGCCTGGAACAGCGACGGAGTGATCGTCTTCGCGCCGGACATCAACTCGGGGCTTTATCGCGTGCCCGCGGCGGGCGGCATCCCCACGCCGGTCTCCGCGCTCGATCCCTCCGATGGCGAGAGGGCTCACAGATGGCCGCACTTCTTGCCCGGCGGCCGCCGCTTCCTGTATCTCGCGGTATCCCCCAACTCCGGGCTCTATGTCGGCTCGCTCGATTCCAAACTCCGGAAGCGCCTGCTGAATGCCAATTCCAGTGCGGCCTACGCTCCGCCGGGATATCTGGCTCTCTGGCGTGAGGGGATGCTGATGGTCCAGTCCCTCGATGCGGCCCGTCTCCAACTGACGGGCGAACCGGTTCCCGTCGCCGAACGGGTCGCGTACGCATCGGGCTTTCGATCCGCGGCCTTCTCCCTTTCCGACAACGGCGTGCTGGCGTACGCAAGCAGCATCACCTCGGAGGGCCACCTGAATTGGTTCGAGCGCGATGGCAAGCCGCTCGGCTCGATCGGCGCGTCAGCCAGTTACGGCAACCTTCAGTTGTCCCCGGACGAAAAGAGAGTCGCCGTGCAGCGCGTCGACGCACGGACAGTCACGCCCGACATCTGGGTGCTCGAGCTGTCCCGAGGGATAGCCACCCGAATCACATCTCATCCCTCCACGGACTCTTGTCCGATCTGGTCCCCGGACGGCAGCCGCATCGCCTTCGCGGCGGACCGACGCGGCCTCCCCGACATTTATCAGAAGCTCTCAACGGCCGCCGGTCGCGAGGAACCGCTTCTCAAGTCGGACACTCCGGCATTTCCTACGGACTGGTCGCGGGACGGACGATTCATCCTCTACCACAGCCCCGGTCCCAAGACGGGTTGGGACCTGTTGGCTTTGCCCACGTTCGGCGATCGGAAACCGATCCGAATCCTGGAGTCGTCGTTTAACGAAGCGCAGGGCCAGTTCTCTCCCGACGGGCGGTGGCTCGCGTACATCTCGGATGAGTCGGGCACGTCGGAGGTTTATGTCCAGGCCTTTCCGACAACCGGGAGGAAGTGGCAGGTTTCCAGCAACGGAGGTTCCCAGCCTCGGTGGCGGCGCGACGGCAAGGAGCTCTTCTACGTCGCCCCGGACCGAAGACTCATGGCTGTGTCGGTCCATGGAGCTTCCACGTTCGAGGCCGGCGCGCCGGAAGCCTTGCTCGACACGCGGACTCCGTCTCTGGCCGCTCCCTTCCCGATTCACTATGCCGTCTCCGGCGACGGCAAGCGATTCTTGATCAACGCCTCGGCGGAAGCCGCTTTCCTTCCCATTACTGTTGTTCTCAACTGGACCGCGGAGCTTCCGAAGTGAGCCTCGCTGCTGGCACCCGCCTCGGGCCCTACGAGATCCTGTCCCCGCTCGGCGCCGGCGGAATGGATGACGAAGAGGGGGGTGGAGCGGCGCCGCACTGAGGTGTATACTCATACACATCGAGAGGTGGATATGAGGACCAACATCGTTCTGGATGATGCCCTGCTGGAAGAGGCGTTCCGCCACAGCGGGGCGAAGACGAAGAAGGGACTCGTGCACGAGGCTCTCCGCGAGCTGATTCGCGTACGGAGCCGACGGTCGCTGCGGGAGCTGAAGGGCAGGATCCGTTTCGCCGAGGGCTACGACCACAAGAAGCTGCGTACGGCGAGATGATTCTTGTCGACACTTCGGTGTTGCTTCCGTATCTGAAGGGCAAGGAGACGGCGGCCGGCGCCCTCCTGGACAGGCTCTTGTCCGAGGAGGTCGAGATGGCCCTGACGCCCGAGATCGTCCAGGAGGTTCTCCAGGGCGCCCGAGACGAAAAGGAATGGCGAACCCTGAAACGCTATCTCTCCAGTCAGAGGGTCGTTAACCTCTCCGATCCCCTTCGATCGCATGTCGCAGCGGCCCGGATCTACTATGAATGTCGGAGGCGGGGCTTCACCGTGAGGAGCACGCTCGACTGCCTCGTGGCGCAGGCGGCCCTCGAACAGGGCGTTCCCTTGCTTCACGACGACCGCGACTACGAGGCGATCCGACGGGTGAGACCGCTCAAGACACTGCCCTGACGCGGGGTGATGCTGAGATTGAAGACATGACGCTCGGCGCCGGAACGATGCTCGGCCCCTACGAAGTTCTCGCGCCGCTCGGCGCGGGCGGGATGGGGGAGGTCTACAAGGCGCGGGACACCAGGCTCGAGCGGACGGTCGCGATCAAGGTGCTCCCACAGCACCTTTCCACCTCAGCCGAAGTTCGCCAGCGCTTCGAGCGGGAGGCGAAGACGATCTCGCAGCTCTCGCATCCTCATATATGTGCCTTGTACGACGTGGGGCGAGAGGGCGAGGCCGAGTACCTCGTCATGGAGTACCTGGAAGGGGAGACGCTGCTGGAGCGCCTGGCGAAGGGTGCGCTGCCGCTCGAGCAGACGCTGCGGTTCGGCGTGGAGATCGCGGACGCTCTGGACAAGGCGCACCGGCAGGGGATCGTGCACCGGGACCTGAAGCCCGGCAACGTCATGCTGACCTCCTCCGGCGTGAAGATCCTCGACTTCGGGCTGGCGAAGGCGCTCAGCCCGTCCTCTTCGGCCTCGGTCCTGACGGCTCTGCCCACCGAGGCGCCCTTGACCGAGAAAGGGACGATCCTGGGCACGGTCCACTAC
>JBOGJK010000065.1:0-2662 GCA_050745345.1 Thermoanaerobaculia bacterium | reverse complement strand
GCGCAGGCTCTCGCCGGGCGCGGCGGCCGGCCCCCGTCCCGGCGCCGTGCGGCCGAAGAGCTCGTCGAGCCACACGTCGAGCGCGTCCGCGATCCGCACGAGTAGATCCGGCGGTGGCGAGACACCTCGGACTTCGTAGTAGGTGATCACGCGCTGCGTCACACCGACCATCTTGCCGAGCTCCGTCTGCGTGAGTCCCTTGGCGAGCCGGAACTTACGGATGCGGTCGCCCAGAGTCTCTGTCTTGCCCGGTTTCTTCTTGCGCTTCCTCGGCATCGGGCCGAGTGGAGGGCCAGGCCGGCGCGGACCTTGACGAATACTCAATATTGGTATATTAGCTCCGGAGCAAATGGACGACACTCCGGCCCACTTTCCTCTTGACACGCTTCCGGAAAAACCCGTCCGCCCGAACGGAGAGACCTCGTGGCCTGGGTGATGCGCCGCAAGGACGTCAAGTCCGGCTGGTACGTCTGCTTCCGTACGGCCGACGGCCGGGAAGTCCGCCGAGCCGCAGGCAAGTCCCGCCGCTCGGCCGAGAGCATCAAGGCCAAGATCGAGACGCAGCTTCGCGAGGGCAAGTTCTTCGAACGCGAGGCGCGCTCGACCTGGACGCTGGCGCAGCTCGCCCACGTCTACCTCGAGCGCTTGACGCGCCTACGCCCGCGCTCGGCGCGCTGGCGCCGCGAGATGTTCCGCCAGGTGCTCCGCGCGCTCGGGGGAGAGCATCCCATCGAGCAGATCACCGTGGCGACCCTCGACCGCTACGTCACCAAGCGCATCGGGCAGGGCAAGGCCGCCTCCACGGTCAACCGCGAGCTTGCCGTCCTGCGCCACGCTCTGCGGCAGGCCGCCCGCTGGCGGACCGAGACTCTGCTCTCGCGCTATCGGCTCGCCGAGTGGCTGCCGCTGCGGGAGACCGAGACCATGCGCAAGCCCGTCTTCTTAACGCGCGACGAGGTCGACCGGGTCCTCCGGATCGCCCACCTGGGAGCCCTGCGCCGCGGCCTCAACGGCCGCCAGGGCGAAGCCGTCATCCGGCTGGCTCTGGAGACCGGGGCAAGGCTCGGCGAGATCCTCGCCATCACCTGGGGAGATCTCGACGCTCGGGGGATCCTCCGCATCCGCACCGAGAAGCGCGGCCCCGACCGCTCGATCGAGCTCCAGGAGTCAACTGTCGGGCTGTTGCGAGATCTCCGCGACCCGGCCGACGGCGCCGGGGCCTCAACGGTCGGCACGGGGAGGCCGTCATCCGGCTGGCCCTGGAGACGGGAGCCAGGCTCGGCGAGATCCTCGCCATCACCTGGGGAGATCTCGACGGGCGAGGGATCCTCCGCATCCGCACCGAGAAGCGCGGCCCCGACCGCTCGATCGAGCTGCAGGAGTCAACGATCCGGCTTCTGCAAGATCTGCGCGACCCGGCCGACGGAGCCGGGGCCATCTTCGCCAGCCCGCGCACCGGCCGGCAGCGCTCGCACATCCGCCGCTTCTGGCGCGCCGTCCGAAAGGGCGCCGGCATCCCGCACGTCCGCTTCCACGACCTGCGCCACACGGCCGCCTCCGAGATGCTCCGGCGTGGCCTTCTCCTTCGTGAAGTCCAGTACGTCCTCGGCCACTCCTCGCCCCGGATGACCGAGCGTTACGCTCACTTCGCCCGCACGTTCAAGCCTCCAAAATCGCTCTCGTGGTCCGTACAGCAATCCGTCATGCACGAACCCGCCAGACAGGCCGCTCCAACCCACTGAAAACCCGCGTCTTTGCTAGCAAATACGAACAGGTATCCTTAATGGCATTCAGGAGGTCGCCAGTTCGATCCTGGTCAGCTCCAACATCCGCCTTCGCTCCGCTTCGCAGAGCTTCGGCGGATTCGAGCCGTCCAGATATCCAGCTCGGGTCTGCCCGCGAAGGCGGATGCCCGCCGAAGCCTTGGCGAAGGCGGGCCGCTCCTTAGTTCGCCGATCGAACTGGCGACCTCCGTCGGGGGGATCGGGGGGCTCAGCTCTCGTTCTTAACTCTCTCGGCTGCCGATCGCGCGGCGACCGCGAACGGCCGAGAGCCCGATCCTATTCAGCTCCAGTAAGTTAGCCGAGCGGCCCCGATCCGTACACGGGCCCCGACACAGTCACGGGCCTCGGCCCGCGAAGGGCTGGTAGCGGCAGAATGTCTCGTGTCACCGCCAGTCGTCCCGACTAGATCCGAATCCTGGCGCCGAGCCACGGATTGGAGCTCCGGCCCCTTTTGGTTGAGCTGCGCCGTTGACAAACGTCGGTGCCCGCCATATGAAGAGCCTAAACAAGGCCCGTCCCGTGCCCAGGCTTCGCGGAGGCGATTAAACGAGGAGGCTCACATGTTCAAGCCACGGATTGGAATCCTGACGGTCTGCGCCGCGCTCACAACCCTCTTCGCCGTGTCGGCGCTCGCGCAATCTCCGGCAGGACGGATCGCCGGCACCGTCCGCGACGCAAACGGCGCGGCGATCGCCGGAGCCACCCTCACGATCACGAACCAGGAGACCGGGGCAACGCGTGTCGTCAGGTCCTCCGCAACCGGCGCCTACGAGGCGGCTGATCTCCTGCCGGGCCTCTACACGGTGGCTGCGGAGCACAAGGGTTTCCGCAAGGTGATCCAGAAGGACCGACGGCTCGCTGCCGACGCAGCGCTCACC
>JBOGJK010000064.1:0-2032 GCA_050745345.1 Thermoanaerobaculia bacterium | reverse complement strand
ACACCGTGCGCGACGCCACGAAGATGATCGGGCGCCCCATTTTCTTCTCGATGGTGATCATCATCCTGGCCTTTCTTCCGGTCTTCTCGCTGACGGGCGAAGAGGGGCGCCTCTTCCGTCCGCTCGCGTTCACGAAGACCTTCGCCATGATCGGCGCGACCTTTCTCTCCGTCACGCTCGTGCCGGTGCTCGCGACGTTCCTCCTCCGGGGGAAGGTCCATGCCGAGGAGCGGAACCCGGTGATGCGCGGGGCGCGTCGGGTCTACGAACCGGCACTGGCGTGGGCGCTGCGCCACAAGGCGACGACACTTCTCGTCGCCGTGACGGCATTCATCGCGTCGGTCGTCCTGGTGGCCGGTGGGAGGGCGCTGCTGGCCCCGGTCCGCCTCCCCTTCGACGCGGCCGCCGCGGCTGGATCGGCATCCGGGAAGAAAATCGCCGACCGGCTCGAGGGGGCCGGGGAATGGCTGAACGCGCATCTGACGCCGGGAGTAGGCAAGGAATTCATGCCGCCGCTCGACGAGGGCACGCTGATGTTCATGCCCGTGACCTCGAACGCCGTGTCGCTGACCGAGGCGATCGAGATCATGAAGAAGCAGGACGCGATCCTGCGGTCGTTCCCGGAAGTGAGATCCGTGGTCGGAAAGGTCGGGCGGGCGGACACGCCGCTCGACCCCGCTCCGACCAACATGTACGAGACCCTCGTGGAGCTGAAAGACCGTTCGGAATGGCGGGAGGGGTACACGAAGGACCGCCTGATTGCGGAGATGACGGCGAAGAGCCAGATGCCGGGCGTTACGGCGATCTGGCAGCAGCCGATCCGAAACCGCATCGACATGTTGGCGACCGGGATCCCGACACAGGTGGGCGTCAAGATCAGCGGGACCGACCTTCCGGTGCTCGAGCAGAAGGCGCGGGAAGTGGCGGAGGTCGTCAAGACGGTGCGGGGCGCCGCCGACGTCTACCCAGAGCAGATTCTGGGAACGCCGTACCTCGAGATCGAGGTGGACCGCGAGGCCGCGGCCCGGTACGGCGTGAACGTCGGCGACGTCCAGGACGTCATCGAGACGGCGATTGGAGGGGAGAACCTCACGACGACGATCGAGGGACGCAACCGCTTCCCGGTCCGCGTGCGGTACGCGCGCGAGCTGCGGGACAACCTCGACGCCATTCGGCGCGTTCTGGTGCCGGTGCGGTCGATGGGTGGCGGTACGTCGTTCGGCGCCCTCTCGGCGGCCGGATCCCCGGCGCCCGGCGGACCCGCGATGGCGCACATTCCCCTCGCGCAGCTCGCGACGATCAGCGTTCGCCCCGGCCCCAGCATGATCTCGGCCGAGAACGGGCTTCTTCGGGAGAGGGTCTTCCTCAACGTGCGGGGACGGGACGTGGGGTCGTTCGTCGAGGAGGCCAAGAGCGTCGTTGCGGGGAGAGTGACGTTGCCGGCGGGCTACTTCCTCGAGTGGTCCGGTCAGTACGAGCACCAGGTCCGGGCTCGAAACCGCCTGCTGATCGTGGTGCCGGCGTGTTTCGCGATCATCTTCCTTCTGCTCTATATGACCTACCGTTCCGCCAAAGAGGCGGCGCACGTCATTCTGGCGATCCCCTTCGCGCTGACGGGCGGCAACCTTCTGCTCTGGTTGCTCCACACGCTGGCGGCCACCTACGGCTGGAAGACCGAGTTCCACATGAGTGTCGCGGTCTGGGTCGGCTACATCGCGCTCTTCGGCACGGCCGTTCAGACCGCCGTCGTGATGGTCGTCTACCTCGAAGAGGCGCTCCACCGAAAGGCCGCGGGCGGCCTTCTCACCAGGGAAGGAATTCGGGAGGCGGCAATGGAGGGGGCAGTGCTGCGCCTACGCCCGAAGCTTATGACGGTCTTCACGGTGGTTGCGGGATTGCTCCCGATCATGTGGTCCACGGCGACGGGCTCGGAAGTCTCCAAACCGATCGCGACACCGGTTCTGGGCGGCATGCTCTCCTCGCTCGTGCACGTGCTGATCGTCACGCCGGTCATCTGGACAATGTTGAAGGA
>JBOGJK010000063.1:0-25849 GCA_050745345.1 Thermoanaerobaculia bacterium | reverse complement strand
GTCTACGATTCGGCGCTGCGGCGTCCGCGATGGATCGAGGAGGCGGCCAACCTCTGGAAGTACCGCGGCCTCGTCCACGAGCTCGTCATCCGGGACATCAAGGTGCGCTACAAGCGCTCGGTGCTGGGCATCCTCTGGACGATGCTGGCACCGCTGCTCAACATGGTCGCCCTGTCGCTCGTCTTCTCGGCAATCTTGAAGAACCAGATTTCGAACTACCCCGTCTACTTCCTGACCGGCTCGATCTTCTGGGCCTTCTTCTCGCAGACGACCTCCTCGGCCGCCTCGCAGACGCAGGACTCCAACGAGATTGCCAAGCGCGTCTATATCCCCCGGTCGGTCTTCGTGGCGGCCGCCGTGGGGGGAGGGCTCGTGAACCTAGTCCTCTCGATCGTGCCGCTGCTCGTCATCGTCGTCGTGACGGGCTTTCCCATCCATCCGACCTGGGCTTTTCTCCCGGTCTCGGTCCTGATCGTGGCGCTCTTCGCGGCGGGTGTCGCCCTTCTTCTCTTTACACTCGCTTCGCGCTTCGCCGACGTTCGCGAGATGTACCTGGTGCTCGTGCAGACCTGGTTCTTCCTGACGCCGATCGTGTACCACCCTTCGATCGTCCCGCCGCGATTTCGCTTCGCGCTCTGGGCGAATCCGATGTACTACCTCGTGCAAACCTTCCGCAAGCCGATCTACGACGGTGTGATCCCCTCGGCAGGCCTCGTCGGCGCCTCGCTCGCGCTCGGTCTCGGCGTCCTTGCGACCGGCTGGATCTATTTCTGTCATCGGGCCGACCGATTCGCCTACCGCACCTGATGGCCGCGATCCTTCTGGAGAGCGTCTCGGTCCGCTACCGGATCCCGCGCGAGCGGATCCGGTCACTGAAGGAATATGCCATTCGGAGCCTGAAGCGCCGCATCGTGTATGACGACTTCGAGGCGTTGCGGGAGGTGAGCCTCGAGATCCAGGCGGGCGAGACCGTGGGGCTGATAGGGCGAAACGGCGCGGGCAAGAGCACGCTGCTGCGCCTGATCGCCCGGGTGATCCAGCCGACGGCGGGCCGGGTCGTCGTCGCGGGCACGACCGCGCCGCTCTTGGAGCTGGGACTCGGGCTCCACGGAGAGCTGACGGGTCGGGAAAACGTGCTCTTGCAGGGGACTCTGCTGGGCTTTTCGCGCGCGCAGATGAGACGGCGGATGGACGGCATCATCGCGTTCGCGGAGCTGGAAGAGTTCATCGACGCCCCGATCCGCACGTACTCGACGGGAATGGTGGCGCGCCTTGCCTTCTCGGTGGCGACCGACGTGGACCCGGACATCCTGCTCGTGGACGAGGCGCTCGCGGTCGGCGACGAACGCTTCCAGATCAAGTGCCACGACCGCATGGAGGCCTTCCGGAAGGCAGGCAAGACGGTTCTGCTTGTCTCGCACGCTATGGCGCAGGTGCGCGACAACTGCCGCCGCGCCGTCTGGATCCATGGGGGGCGCGTGGTGCACGATGGAAGCGCCGCGGAGGTCACCGAGGGCTACCACCTCTGGTCGGTCGAGCTGGCCCTCTCGGCCCCGGTGCCCGCGGCCGGGGGCTCGGCGTGAAGGACCTGGGCCCTCCCCCTGACGATCCCGTCGCCGCCGACCTCGACCTCGCGGCCGCCAACGCCAACCCCGCGGTCCTCCCCCCCGGCACGCGGGCTGCGCTGCCCAAGCGCCTTCTGCTGCGGCTGTTGCGCCTCTATACGGCCGGACAGGTCCGCTTCAACTACGCCGCCGCGCGGCTGCTCGCCGCACTCGAGGCGCGCATCCGGGAGCTGCAGGAGGCCGCGCGGGACCTGCGGCGCCTCCAGGGAGAGGCGATCAAACGGGAAGGCCTCGCCGCGGGGAGGCTCGCCGAGCTCGAGACCGGCCTGCAGCGGCTCCGTTCGGACACCGACGCGCTCGCCGGGCGGGTCGAGCGCATCTCGCCGCCCAGGCTGGAGCAGATGTTCGTGCCGGGTGCCTACGCCGAGTTCGAAAGGCAGTTTCGAGGATCCCGCGAGGAGATTCTCGAGCGGCAGAGAGTCTACGTTTCCCCTCTTCGAGAAGCGGCAGCGCGCGTCGGCCCGAGCGCCCGTTTCCTGGACCTCGGCTGCGGCCGCGGGGAGTTGCTCGAGCTCGCGCGCGAGGCGGGCCTCGCCATGACGGGGATCGACTCCGAGACGTCGCTGGTCGAGGCCTGCCGCACCCGCGGGCTCGACGCGCGCGAGGCCGACCTCTTCGACGCGCTCTGGGGCCAGCCCGAGGAGAGCCTGGCGGGTGTGACGGCCCTGCAGGTCGTCGAGCACCTGCCCTGGGCGGCCGTGCGGACGCTCGTGGACCTCGCCTACCAGAGGATCCGGCCGGGCGGATGCCTCATCCTCGAAACCATCAACCCCGCGAGCGTTTACGCGATGCGCACGTTTCATCTCGACCCGACGCACCGGCAGCCGGTCCCGAGCGAGACCGTCCACTTCCTCCTCTCGCAGGCCGGCTTCCGCGACGTCGAGGTGCGCTGGCTCAATCCCGTGGACGACCCGAAGATCGCGAAAGCCATCGAAGGCGACGAGTCGTTGAAGGCGCTCGCGGATCTTCTGCTCGGCTTTCGCGATTACGCCGTCGTCGGCTGGCGGCGATGACCGGCGCCTCGCCGGGGCGAGGCGCAAGAACCGGGTTCCTCCTCGAAGGACTGGCTCTTGCCGCGGCCGCGGCGATCCTCGGCTCCCAGCTCTTGGTGCCCCCGATCGTCGGGCTCGCGGACAACGGAGACTTCGACCGCGTCATGGAGCCGTGCGGAATCAGGGCCGATGCGCCCTATGCGGATCGCTTCTTCGCCTGGGTGTGCGACTGCTATCGGTTCGATCCGCGGGGCATTCGTCCGGGCGGCTTCCTCACCTCCGAGCGCCTCTTCGTCCTCACGGCGATACCGGTCAACAGGCTTTTCTCGACACCGGGCGGCTTCCGCATCGAGGCCATGGGGAGCGTCCAGGCGGCGGCATTGCTCGCTGCCTTGGGGCTCCTTCTCGCCGCGACGCGCCCGCTCCCGAAGGCGTCGCGGATCGGGGCGGCGGCCCTTCTCCTGCTCATCTTCACCGACGTCGCGTACGCGAGCTATCTCAATTCCTTCTACAGCGAGCCTGCTTCGCTCATCTTCCTTCTCCTCTGGGTGGCGCTCGCCCTGGCGGCGGCGCGCGTGACGAGGCCGGGAGTCTTCGCCGCCTTCCTCGCCGCCGCCGCCCTCTTCGTCGCGACCAAGCCGCAGAATGCGCTCCTCTCGATCCCGCTCGCGGCACTGGCGGCGCGCCTGGCCACGCGGCTGCCGGGCCTCTGGCGAAGGCGAGGCTTCGCTGCGGCCGGGCTGCTCGCCCTGCTCGGCGTCTGGTACCACGGGCGCGCGCCGCGCGAAATGCGCCGGGTCATCCTCTACGACGCCGTCTTCCGAGGGTTGCTTGCCCATTCCTCCGACCCGGTCCGGGACCTCGAGGCCCTGGGCCTGCCGCGAGATCTTGCGCCCCTCGCCGGCAAGACCGCCTACCAGCCGGGCTCGAGGTTTGACGATCCGGCGCTCGAGCCGGAGTTCTTCGCGCGCACGAGTTTTGGCGACGTCTTCCGGTTTTATGCCGCCAGGCCGGGACGCGCCTTGGTCGCTCTTGCCCGGGCCGCTCCGAGGGCCTTCCACATGCGGCCGCCGCATCTGGGCAATTACGAGAAGGCGAGCGGCCGTCCGGCGGGGTCGCTTGCCCGGTCCTTCGCCTACTGGAGCGACCTCAAGTCGTGGCTGCCCCTGCCCGCTGCCGCGCTGGCGCTCTTCTTCGCCGCGAGCGTCGCGGCCGCGTTGCGGCTGCGGGGGCGTATCCCGGCCGCGCGGGCCGCGTCGGAGATCTGGCTCGTCGTAGCCCTCATCGCGGCCTATCAGTTTGCGCTGGTCCTACTTGGCGAAGGGGATCACGAGCTCGAAAAGCATCTCTTTCTCTTCCACGCCTGCGTGGACCTGCAGGTTGTCGGCCTCGCCCTCTCGGCACCGGCGCTGTTCCGAGGCCCCCTTGCTCGTTCGTATGCGAGGCAAGAAGTTCGGGATCAGGAGGGCAGGATCAAGACTTGACCGTAAGCCTAGTTGCCGCCCAGGTAGCCGAGGGCCCTCAGTCTGCGAAGCATGGCCTGGTCGGCCGTCGGGCCGGCCATGAAGTCGCCCGGCTCCGAGAAGACCGTCACTCCCCTCCCCACACCCAAAGCGATCGGCCGGCCCTGCTCATCGGTGACGCTGAGACGATAGGGGGGAAGCACACCCCGGTCGCTCGCGGAGATCCGCAGATCGAGGCGTCCCGCGCGTGAAACGGGCTCCCGAAGAAGGAGCGAATCACCGTCCGTGACCGATCCGAGGCGGCAGAGGTCCGCCGCGGTGAGAAACGGCTTCGGAATGCCCTTCAGCTGGACGGCGAGATCGATCCGGACGTTCTCCCCCGGCCGCTTGACGAAGCGAGTTTGGGGGAAGTGCGCCAGGTCGCGCGAGCGCCACGATTCCACACGCGAAACGAGGTCGGAAGCCGGGGGGAGGACCGCGCCGCACGGCATCGGTGCGCCATCCGTTTCCCCCCGATCCCGATCGAGCCGAAAGTAGCGCCGATCGAAGGAGGGATAGAGACTCACGATGACCTTCTCGGGTCCCCTCCGAAGGCTGTACATTCGAACCTTGTCGAGGTCCTCCGTCCCGTAGATCTCCCGGTTCGGCGAAAACCGGCGTTTCCAGAAGCTCTCTCCGATCCAGGCGCGCTCCGCTTTCCAGCCCATCATCTCGGCCACGGTCGGCATCACGTCGGCCAGGGTGACGGGATCCGACCGCACCGAGCCGCGCTCCACGTTGCCCGGGTACTTCACCACGAGCGGAACGCGGGTCTGCTCCTCGTAGAGGGTGGCGCCGTGATAGAGGGCGCCGTGCTCGAAGAACTCCTCGCCGTGATCCGAAAGATAAACCGCCAGGGCCGACTGCCACCAGCCTCTCGCCTCGAGCGAGGCCACCAGCCGTTCGAACGCCGCGTCCGAGGTTCGAATCGTCCGGTCGTACTCGAGCAGCAAGGCATCGCGCTGCGCCCCGACCGGCGACCCGCCGAAGGAGTCGCGGAACCTGGAAGGAATCTTGTAGGGAGAGTGAGGGTCGATCACGTGAACATAGAGAAAGAACTTCGGCGAGCGCTGCGAGGCGACGAAGGCGAGCGCCCGGGCGACGACCTCCTCGGCAAAAGGCTTCCCGTCTCCCCCCTCCCCCCAGACGGCGTCGAAATGGTCGAAGCCGCGCCGAAACCCCAACCTCTCGTCGTCGACGTTCCCGTTGCCGACCGCGGCTCCGGTTGGCCAGCCGTGCTTGCGGAAGATCTCCGGCAGATAGGGCACCTTCTCGCTCAGCCGGCCGAACCGGTTCAGGGCGCCGACATCGGAGGGGAGCCGCGAGGTGAGCAGCGTCGCGATCGCCGGGCGCGTCCAACTCGACAGCGTGTAAGCGTTTCGGAAGAGCACACCCTCGGAGGCGAGACGCGTCGCCGCCGGTGAGGTCTCCCGCTCGGCGCCGTACGTCGACATCCGATCGGGGCGGAGGGTGTCGACGACGTAGAAGATCACCGGCCCGCCGACGCGGCCGCCGCAGCTTGAGAGCATCGAGAGGGCCGCGGCAATCAGGATCGCCGATGCGGCCCGGAAGCACCAGGAACAGGGCGGCGACGGGCGCGTTCTCTTGCGCTGAAACCGGGTTCTTTCCATCTCCGAAGGCGGGAGTCAGGATACTCTCTTTCCCTCCTGCCGCCAGCGGTCTCCCCGATCGACGGAGGTTGCCCGGCGGGTCCGGCGCAGCCGGGTTTCCATTTAGAATCGCGGGCGAGGAGGGGCGCCAATCGAGAGTCGAGAAGGGGGCGGTCACCCGGACGATTTCGCTGCACGGGTCGGCGCCGCGGAGGCCGAGGTGTCCGACCTCCGCCTGAAGCTTCAGGAGAGCGCCGACCGAGAACAACTCCTGAGGGAGCGGGCTCTGCGGGCGGAGGAGAGGCTCGAAGACGCGCTGCGCAACGAGCACGACCTGCGCGCCCAGATCGACCGGCTCGCGGACTTCCATCGGGCGGTGGAGCGCTCGGCGCCCTGGCGGCTGATCCAGTTCCTGCGCGGCCTCATGGGCCGGAGATGGTAGGCGGCGCCGCGGATCCGGCCTCGGAGATCACGAGGCTCGAGGCACGGGTCGCGCGGCTCGAGAAGCTGCTCGCCGCGCGGTCGCGCCTGCTGCGGGAGATGACGGCGGAGCTTTGCCCGTACGACCTCTCCAACCTCTCCCGCCTCGCGACGGGCCTTCCCCCGATCACCCGGTCGGCCTTCGGCCTCGCGGACTGGCGGGAGACCACGGCGCTCTCCTCCGGCGAGGTGGATCGGACGATGGAGCAGCTCTGGCGCTCCCTCGCGCGCCGGCGCGACGAGGAGGAATGACCATCCGCAAGGCGACCCTGATCGTCCTGGCCTGGAACCGCTGGGACCTCACGAAACGGTGTCTCGACACGCTCCGAGAGACCGATCGGACCAGCGCCGAAGTCCTCGTCGTGGACAACGGCTCGGCCGACGGGACCCCAGTGGCGCTGGCCGCCTACCCATGGCTCCGCGTGCTTCGGAATCCCTCGAACCTCGGCTTCGTGCGCGGTAACAACGCGGGGATCTCCGCCGCCGATCCCGAATCGGACATCGTGCTCCTGAACAACGATCTCGAGTTCCCTCAGAGGGACTGGCTGCAGCGCCTGCGCTCGTGCGCCCACTCCCGGGCCGACGCCGGAATCGTCGGATGCCGCCTGCGGCTGCCCGACGGGCGGCTGCTCCACGCCGGCACCTTCATCCTTCCGGACACGATGTGGGGTCAGCAGTTGGGCTCGCTCCAGAAGGACATCGGGCAGTACCCGGGGGTGCGCGAGGTCGAGGGGATCGTCTTCGCCTGCTCCTACATCCGGCGAGAGGTCCTGCGCGCGATCGGCGGGCTCTCGGAAGAGTACGAGTCGTACTTCGAGGACACGGACTACTCCCTGAGCGCCCGGCAGGCCGGTTACAAGACCCTGGTCTGCGGCGACGTCACGCTCGTCCACAACGAGCACGGCTCCACGGCCGGCGACTCCCGGGCGTTCATGCAGATCTTCCAGAAGAGCCGCGAGACCTTCCGCAAGAAGTGGGCGAAGACGCTCGAGGCGCGCTACACGCGCGAGCTCTTGTGGCAGTCGATCATGAACTTCCCGACCGGCTACGCGTCGAGCTGCCGGGAGATCCTCCGGGCCCTCGACCGTCAGGGGGTGCGCGTCACCTACCGGTACGTCTACGGACCGGGCACGCCCTTCCCGATCCGGGAGCCGGAGTCAAACGGCGACTACCTCCTCGACACGATCCGCGTCCGGCCAACCCCGGCGCGCCCGCCGCTGGCGGTCGTTTACGGTCAGGGTGACGTCTTCGGCTCGAACCGCGGCCGTCGCAGGGTCGGCTTCACGATGCTTGAGGTGGACGGCTTCCCGGAAGACTGGGTCCGCCAGGCGGGCCAGATGGACGAAGTCTGGGTCCCGACCGAGTTCAACCGGCAGGGCTTCCTGCGCTCAGGCCTGAAGCGTCCGATCCACAGGGTCCCGCTCGGGGTCGATCCCGACTTCTTTCATCCCGGCATCGAGGGCCATCCCAACCCGATGGGAGAGTTCGTCTTCCTCTCCAACTTCGAATGGGGCGAGCGCAAGGAGCCGTGGCTGCTCCTGAAGGTCTTCAATGAAGTGTTTCGCGCGAGCGAGCCGGTCAGGCTTCTGTGCAAGATCATCAACAAGGACGCCTCCGTGCGTGTGCTCGACGAGATCCGGCGCCTGGACCTGAAGGAATCGGGAGGAAAGATCTCCTTCATCTTCAACCGCGAGTTCCCCTACTACCAGCTCGCCTCCTTCTACCGCTCGGCCGACTGCTACGTCTCGGCCGGCCGAGGCGAGGGGTGGGACATGCCGCTGATTGAGGCGATGGCGTGCGGCCTGCCGACCATCGCGACCGACTGGGGCGCGCACACCGAGTTCGTGCACGAGGGGATCTCCTATCCCCTGCGCGCGCGCGGCACGATCCCGGCGGTCGCCAAGTGCCCCTACTACGAGGGTTTCTCCTGGGCCGACCCGGACCCGGAGCACCTCCGCTTCCTGCTGCGCCACGTCTACGAGAACCGGGAGGAGGCCCTGGGCCGGGGCGCCGCCGCCGCGCGTGAGGTCGCGCAGAAGTGGACCTGGGCACACAGCGCCCGGAAGATCATCGCGCGGCTCGACGCGCTCGAGCCCTGATGGAGTGACTCATTTCGCCGGCCGTCTCAGGACGACGAGGTCCTGGTAGTTGCCGGCTCCCGCCTTCCGATACTCGGCGACGGGCAGAAACCGCGACCACTCCCGGATCGTGTATCGCGTCGACTGAAATACTCCTCGGTAGTATCCGCTCGGCGCCAGACCGTCGAGAGCGTGGTCCTCCAGGGAGTCGTTGATTTCGCCCTCGATGATCGGTCGTCGCCCGAGCCACGTGCCAAGACGTTCTCCGAGATTTCGGGGAATCCGATCCGGGAAGTGGTACGCCGCGGCAAACTCTCCGTGCGCCGTCGCGAGAAGCAGGCCTCCCGGCGAAAGCACTCTTCGCATCTCGGCAAGCCACAGTTTCTGAACGCCGCGCTCCAGGTGGGTGAATACCGAGTAGGCGACGACCAGATCGAAGTAGCGGTCGGGAAACGGCAGGGGAGGATAAGGGCCCGACTGCTGGAACCGGCCTCGGGGCAGAGCCCCCACGCACCACGCGATGGCCTCGCCGTCGATGTCGACTCCGTGCACCTCGGCGACCTGCCCATCCGCCAGAAAATGCGCGGTGACCCGTCCGCACCCGCACCCCCAGTCGAGCATGCGGCGGACCCTCCCGAATCCGCCGTGGCGCTCGACCGCGGCGGCAAAGTCTGCAAACGTCCTCTGGCCATCGGCCCGGAAGAAGTCGGCATCCTCGTCTCCCGCCACCCGCATCCGGAGCGCGGTGGGAGGCAGCGGCCCCAGGGCATCGGCCACCATCGAGAACACGGTGCGCAGAGAGCCGGCGGGGCACCCATGTCTCAAGCCGGTGACCTCCACGGTGCCGGAGCTCACCGCGGGCCGGTCGAGAAAGGAGAACCCCGACCGGCCGGCGTGCGGGATCCACGGAAATTCTTTCGCGACGCGCTCGACCTCCATCGCGGGCTGGCGCGCGACGAACCGCCCATTCAGGCGCAATTCGAACTCGGGCAACGGGCGGTCGATTCGTAGCATGTGCCCGCGGACGCGGAGGGCGTCTCCCTCCGGCCCGACAAACATGAAATAGCCCCGCGCGAGCCTTCGAACGTCACGCTGGAGGAGGGATCCTGGACGGAAAAGCAGCCGTCACCTCTCGAAGGAGAAACGCGTCTCCTGCCGCGCAAGACGATAGCTCAGGAGCGGCCGTCACCCGGACGCTCTCGCGCTGCAGCGGGACCGGTCAGTTCAGGTAGCCCAGCGCCCGGAGCCTCCGGATCTCCTCGGGCGACAGCTTCGGCTCGGGCCGACCCGGGCGGCGGCTCGCTTCCTTGGCCAGCTCGAGCCAGCGGGAAAGCTCCGTCCGGCAGGGGGCGACCCTGGGGTCCTCAACGGAAAGCGGCGAGCGCTCGCCCGGGTCGGCCGCGAGATCGAAGGCTTCGGTCTCCGGCGCGGTCCGGCCGAAGCGGTCCTGTCGCCGCGCATTGTGAACACATTTGATGTTTCCCTCCACGACCGCGGTCAGATCCATGGGCCCCTCGCGGCCGCTCTGATCCACCCGAAGCTCCGCAAGAAGCGCCCGCGCGCCGGCCGGCTCGGAGGGCGACTGTGGCAGCGCCCTGCCGTGAAGTCGCAGCTTCCCGAAAGGCTGGCCGAGGGCGTGAAGGACAGTCGGCATGACGTCGAGTGTGCTGACGCGTGTGGCGATGCGTGCGCCCGCTCCCCGCTCCTCCGGATACTTCACGATCAGCGGCGCGCGGAGCAGCTCCTCGTAGAGCGTGCGCCCGTGGCCGAAACCCCCGTGCTCGTCGAACTCCTCCCCGTGGTCGCTCAGAAGAACGATCAGGCTCCGATCGTAGAGACCCCGGTAACGCAGCAGGTCCAGGAACGCCCCGAACTCCCGGTCCGCATGGAGCACTTCTCCGTCGTAGAGCGCCCGCAGATGCGCCAGGTCCGCGGGGTTCTTGCCGAGGCCCCGCGCCATGAAGATCTGCGGGACGTAGAGATCCGCGGGCAGCGTGCCGGGCTGCCGGTCGGCGAACACGCGATCGACCCCCCTGGGCTCGTAGATGGCGTGCGGATCGACCACGTGGAGGAAGCAGAAGAGCGGGCGCTTCGGATCGGGCCGGTGGAAGAGGTCCTGCCAGAAGAGGCCACGCGCGACTTCGGAGGGGCTCTTCGCGTAGCTCGCCGCCGCCACCCGGACATCCAAGTAGTGCCGGTCAAAGCCGCGCCAGATGCCTTCCATCTGCCCCAGCAGCCACTGCGAGATGGCGACCGTCTCGTATCCGAGCCGCGAAAGCTCCTCGGGAAGCCACGGGAGCTCGCGTGCGGGGACCGGAAGGCCCATCTGCTCGACGCCGTGCTCGAAGGGGTAAACGCCGCTCAAGAGGGAAACGGTCGCCGGCAGCGTCCAGGAGGAGGTGCTCCAGGCGTTCTCGTAGGTCACCGCGTCGCGCGCGAAGGCGTCCATCGAGGGAGTCAAGGGGAGCCCTGATTGGTGCCCTCCAACCGCGTCGGCGCGAAGCGTGTCGATGAAATAGACGAAGATGTCCGGGCGGCCGTCGGGAGGTGGAGGCCCGGCGACGCGCGAGACTTCTGGAGCGAACAGGTCAACCGAAACGGCCGGCGGTGCCGCTCCCGCTGCGGGCACGCCCGGCGAGGGTTCGGGCTCGATGAGCAGGAGCGCGGGATCGCCACCGGCGACCTCGAACTCGACCGAGCGGCCCGAGAGCACGGAGGCGGGCCCGCTCCAGAGAGGAGGTCCCGTTGCCGTCGACCTCCGGATCCGCACCGCGACCGGCAGGCTCGACCCGGCCGGGACCACGGCGCCAAAGCGCGCCCGGTAGCGCGTTCCCGCCGGAAGCGGGATCGCGACGCCCTCTGGACCGAGAGCGACCCGCGCCTGCGTGGACTTCGGTGAAACGGATGAAGACGGCACGGGGATGCTGCGGCCACGGGAAACGACGGCCAGATCGTCGAACACCGCCGCGATATGGCGCGTGTCCTGGCTCTTGATTCGGTCCGCCGGCACGTCCTCGTAGGCGAAGCGCAGTTCGAGCGTGTTCATCGGCCGCAGATCCTTCTCCGGCAGCGCCGCCCGCAGCTCGTTGAAGCCGGGGGGAACCGGCACCGTGGGGAGCTCCGCGCCGTTCAAGACTGGCGTCATCGTCTGGGGCGGCGATCCTTTCCAGGCAAACGGGGCGCACCGCACGACGAGCTCCGGCTCGGGAAAGGGGGGCCTGCCGAAATAGACCGTCGCGGCGCCGGCCGCCCAGGAGAATCCGGACCAGGGCCCGGTCTTCTCGATCGACTCCATGCTGTACCAGCCCGAGCCGAGGAAGATCTTCGAGGGGGGGCCATCGAACGTCTGCTCGAGCGCGCCGGGCTCCGTATCGACGAGCTGCGGGTCGAAGGTCACGCGGGAGTCGGACGGGGCAAAGCGGCCACAGCGGGCGCCGGCCAGCAGCAGCGCCAGGGCCGTGATCTGGAGTCGCCGTCGCACGGCGCCATGCTAACCCGGAGGCAGTTTCGCACCGCTCGCAATGCTACGGGCCGCGGCGTTCCAGCGGACCCGGCAGGACCCGGACTTCCACGCTCGCCGTCTGACCCCCGGCACCGGAGAACCAGACGACGTTCTCGTGGACGAGGTCGTACTCGAGACGATACCGGCCGGGCGAAGCCGGCGCGACGAGCTCGATCGGAATCGCCGCCCATTCTCCCGACCGGAGAGGTGCGGGTAGGTATCCCCTCGGGCCGTCGTAGATCTCGTTCCCGCCGGCCTCGAGCGGCCGCCAGTGGTAGCCCAGATGCACGGACGCCGGCCACAGGCAGGGGCCGCGGTTTTCGACCTCGACGCGCATGGGAAGCGACTCGCGCGCCGTCATCGCCGCGGGCTGCGCGCCGAGCCGCCACGCGACGCGGTACGCCTCGCTCGGAAGAGGCAGACCCAGTCCGGCGCGCAGGGTCGCGAGCGCTCCGGCGCCGAGATCCGTGTAGACGCCGAACGACTCGACCCGCGCACGGCGGAAGGGAATCCCTTTTTCGCTGAGGAATGCTCCGAAGCAGGCGTCGCGCCGGTCGAGCAGGGCTACGGCCGGATCGCTTGCGCGGTCCACCTCCTCCTGGTACGGCGCGTAGCGGACCAGCTCGTCTCCCGACAGCGGTGTGGCGACGATCCGCTCCCCCGACTCGAAGGCGAGCCGGTAGCTCGTCCAGTAGTTGGCGTAGGCGTACCGGATGCCCCGGCCCTCGAGGAAGCGGATGAGCGGCGCGAGAGAGCCCGTGACTTCCTCGTCCTCATTGACGAAGTTGACGCGGGCGGTCACCACACTCGCCAGATGCACGGCGAGCAGGAGGACTCCCGCGGCGGCGCGGAGGGCTCGCGTCCGGCGGCCGGCGCTGCGGTCCCCGAGCGCCGCTGCGAGCAGCAGCGGCAGGATCGCGTAGTACGCGATCAGGTAGCGGGGCTCGCTCGCCAGAAGGCGCCGGGAAAACGCGGCGGCGAGCAGGATCCCGGCGAGCGAGATCCCGAGGAGCCTCTTTGGCCGATCGCCGCGGCGCATCGCCGAAACCGCCGGCGCGAGAAGGACGAGAAGGGCGGCGAGAGCGAGCGAGCGCGACAACGGAAAGGTCTCATGCAGTCTGCGGAGGTCCGGTGTCGCGGACATGCCCCCTTCCAGGGCCGGCAGCGAGGTCCAGAGGATCCGTGCGAGGTTTCGCGCTGCCTCGGCTGGCCCGACCGCGCCGAGCTCCGGGGCCTCGAGGCTCGCCCACCCGTGCCGCAGGTTCCAGAACCACCAGGGAAAGGAGCCGGCAATCCCACCGACGGCAGCGGCGAGCGCGGCCGCCGGTGCGGGACGGTCCTTGCGGCGCCAGAACAGCCAGAGCAGCGCCGCCGCGGAGACGGGGAGCGTGACCGGCGAGATCCACCATCCCACGCCGACCACGAGGCCGAGCAGGACAAAACCCCCGAGGCGGCCTTGCGCGCCCTCCGGCCGGTCGAGCCAGAGGGCGATCGCGACGGTGGCGAGCGCCGCCAGGGCGACCGAGTCGTAGGCCCCGTCGGAGGTCAGGCCCTTGTAGAGGAGGAAGAAGGGGGGAACGGCGAAGTAGGCCAGGGCCGCAATCCCCGCGCGCGCTCCGAAGGCGCGCCGGGCGAGAAGCGAGACGCCGAGTGCCAGGAGCAGCAAGAGCAGCGCCATCGCGATGCGATAGCTCGCCCACGACGGGCCGAGGAGCCCGAAGACGGCGGCGACGCAGTGCGGCTCGAGCGAGCCGGCGTAGGCCGCGCCGTAATAGAAGACCGGGTGCCCCTTGCCGGCCAGAATGTGCCGCGCCATCAACCCCACGACCGCCTGGTCGGAGCTGACCGGCACACGGTGCGTGGCCAGGACGAAGGCTTGAAGTCCGAAAGAGAGAAGGAGGAGGACGCCGACCAGCAGAACGGATCGCGGACGCACGGAAGACGGCGCCCCGCCTTCCGACTTCAAGGCGCTGCCGGCCCCTCACGGGCCGAACTCCCGCCGGGCTTCCGGGCGAGCACGGTCAGCGGGAGGCTCCAGTAGCGATAGAGGATCGGCCCGAAGAGGCGGCTTCCGGCCAGGCTCTCGAGCAGGTCGCGCCCGCGTTCCGTGCGAGTGAAGCGCCGCACCGGTTTCGGGATCCCTCCCTGGAAGTCCGGATCGGGATACAGGAGACGGTAGCGGATCGACCTCGGAACGAGCCGGCGGAAGCGAAAGCCGACCCGCCGCAGGGGCTGCGCGTACTCCGCCAGGCTGTAGATGTGCTCGTTGATCCCGTGCGCCGTCTCGGCATTCTGCGGCTGGTGCTCCGGAATCGAAGCCTTCTTGGAGGGCTCGGAAATGAAGAGAAAGTGGCCGCCCGGCCGCAGCAGACGCCAGATCTCGCGATACAGCGCCTCCAGGTCGGAGGAATGGTGGAGCGTGGCGCAGGAGAAGACGACGTCCGCCCATCCGTCCCGCAGGGGCATGCGATGCACGTCGCCTCGGATGCGCTCGAAGAAGATGCCATCTTCCTTGAAGAAGATGTCCGCGGTCTCCAGGCCCAGGAATCGGTCGGTCAGAACGTCGATCGCGACAACCTCGGTCGCCCGCCCCATGGAAGCCAGGAAGCGCGAGGACCAGGCCCGGCCCGCCCCGATGTCCACGACCCTCTTGCCGGCGAAGTCGAAGTGCTCGAAGACCTGAAAGAAGTCGGGAGCGAGCTGCGGCCAGGGATCATGCGGGTAGTAGGGAAGCGCCGTCATCGTCGAGACCAGGTTCTCCCCGAGAGGCCCCGCCAGCTCGATCCAGCCCTTTACCTCCCGCTGCAGAGCCTCATCGCCGGCATCGAGCATGTCCAGGACCCCCCGGGTGATCCGATGCTCCGCCGCGCAGCCGGAGCAGCGCAGCCGGCCTTCGCGAACTTCGCGCTCGTCCTCCTGCTCAGCCGCGATCTCCCAGGAGGACCCGCCGCAGGCCGTGCAGCGCAGGTTCTGGACGAACTCCCTCTTCAATCGGTCCCTCCCCCGACCGCGCCAGAGCATACGATCGGATGCGAACCGGCGCTACCGGACAAATCGGGAACCCTTCTCCTCCTCGAGGTCCGGCTCTGAACCGTCCTAGAATGCGCACGCTCGATTCGATGAGACGCTCGTCCAGGCCCGAGAAGGGGCGCGCCAGGCCTCGCGACGCCGCGCCCGTCGGCGTCACGATCCTCCTCGTCGGTATTCTGTATACCGTTCTCCTCGCCACCCGGGTCGGACCACTCGACGGCGTCTGGTCGATCGACCAGGGGGTCCGCATCGAGCAAATCCAGAGCCTTCTCGCCACCCGGTTCCGCTCGCTCGCGTCCGTCTACCCGGGCGACGCAGTCGATCCGAAACATGGGTTCACTCCGCTGCTCGGGCAGTATTTCTACCGAGACGGCCGGAGCTACTCGATGTTCTCAGCGGCCTGGGCGGTCCTCAACAGTCTGCCGTACCGCTTTCTCTCCTACACCGGCCTCCACGTCGTGCCGCTTGTCTCGACGCTCGGCCTGCTGTTGGTCGCCGCCCGGCTGACCCGGGGGTTGATCGGGACCGGCTGGCGGCTCGTCCTGATCCTAGTGCTTGGCCTGGCGACTCCGCTCTTCTTCTACTCCTTCGTCTTTTGGGAGCACAGCCTCGTTTCGATGCTCGCGCTGCTCGCGCTGTACTTGGCGATCCGGGAGGGTGACGGGCCTCTCAAGGGCCGACTGACGTGGTCAGGGGCGCTCCTCGGGCTCGCCGTTTGGTTTCGCCCCGAGATGGTGATCGCCGTTCCCGCCCTCGCCGGGGCGCTTCTCCTGACCGATCGGCCGCCGCGGTGGAGGCCGATCCTTCGGCTCGCCGCCGGGGCAGCCGCCGCGCTTGCATCTCTCTTTCTCTTCAATCAGCTCGCCTACGGAAATTTCCTCGGGCCGCACGTTCTCGTGGCGGGACACGTCATATACGGGGGACAAAGCCTCGCAACTCTCCAACGCCGGCGCGCGGACTGGGCGGCGTTCCTGATCGCTCCGCCCTGGCCGGTTGTGCTCACGGCGATCGGAGCGCTTCTCTTCCTGCGCTTTTTGTACCCGAGGCTTTCGCGCACCCGAGGCCGTCACCAACTCCTGACCCTGTCCGCGGCCGGGCTCGCCTTTATCGGCGTGGCGCTCCTCGTTCAAACCGGCCAGGGCCTCGAAACTTCCCTTCTCGTGACGGCACCGCTCGGGCTTCTCTGGCTACTGCCCTGGCCCGGTCAGACGTCGGTCCAGGCAGGCGGAAAGCGGATTGCGGGAAAGGCGCCGGAAGAGGAGGCTCGCCTCAACGCCTCCTCGGCGAGGACCGGCCGACGCCTCGGACTCTTCGCCGTCCTCTACGTCTCGCTCGCCTTCCTGGGGGTCCTGCCGGACGGCGGCAACCAGTGGGGACCACGGATGCTCCTGCCCGCGGTCGCTCCGCTCGTAGTCGCGGGCTTCCTGAGACTGGCGGAATGGACCCGGCGGCCGCTTCCCGCAGCGGCCGGCGCCGGCCTCGTCTTGGCGTTCCTCGCCCTGGCCTCGGCCGGGCTCTTCTCGGAGCTGCGCGGCCTGCGCGCGATCCGAACGGCCAACCAGGACGCCCGACGGTTCTCCGACGCGGTGGCGGCAACCGGGGAGCGCGTGGTCGTCTGCTCCGATACGATCGTCCCGAAACTGCTTGCACCGATCTTCTATGACGGTTATCTCGTCTTCCGCGCCGAGACCGCCGCCCGCTTCGAGCGGCTCGCGCAGCGACTGGTCAATCACAGCTTGCGGCGGCTCGTCCTCATCGACCGTCCGGAAGGCCCGGTTCTTCCCCTGCCGCCCGGAAGCGTGAGCGTCGTCGCGGACGGTCCTCCGATTCCCCTGCCAAAAGGCTACCGGCTCACGGTCCTCCGCCTTCCCTAGCTTCCTTCTTCTGCGGGACCGTTCGAGCCGGCGGCGTGCTATAGAAGTCACGAAGCCTGAGTCGATCCGTGAGCCCGGAGCAGCGCCAAAGGGAGCTCGACGACGCGGTGAAGCGGTGGGACGAAACGTCCGCCGCTCGGACGGAGAACCCGATTCAGGGATGGATGGACTCGCCGCTCGTGTGGGAGACCCATGTCCTGCCGAAGATCGGCGGCGGCCCGGGCCGCCACTGGCTCCAGGCCCTCGTCGAGCGGCACCGGATCCCGAGGACGGGACGATGGCTGAGCCTCGGCTGCGGCGCCGCCTGCACGGAGATTGCGGCCTCCAGATGGGAGCTCTTCGGCTCCATGCTGGCTCTCGACGGCTCCTCGGTTTCCCTCGAGATCGCGCGCCGGACGGCCGCCGAGCAGGGAGTGACCAACATAGAGTTCGGCACGGCCGACCTCAACCGCCTCCGCCTGCCCGCAGGGGCCTTCGACCTTGTGCTGATGAACATGTCGCTTCATCACGTCAAGGAGCTGCGCCGCACGCTGACCCAGGTTCGGAAATCGCTGGGCCCGAATGGCCTGCTCGTCGCCAACGAGTTCATCGGGCCGCGTCAGTTCCAGTTCACGGATCTCCAGCTCGGGCTGGTACGGGAACTGCTGGCTCTCCTGCCGGATCGGTACCGGCGAGACTCGACGACCGGAAAGATCAAGACGGAGTACATCCGGGTGCCCGTCGAGCACTGGAACACGGCCGACCCCCCGGAGGCCGTCCGGTCCGATCGGATCCTCCCCGAGATCGAGCGGCTGTTTCGGATCGTCGAGCGGGTCGACTACGGCGGAACGATCCTGCACCTGCTCCTCGAGCACATCGTGCAGAACTTCGACGGGGCCGACGAGGCTGGCATTGCCATCCTGGCGCGGCTTCGCGGCACCGAGGACATTCTCATCCGTTCGGGGGCGATCCCAAGCGACTTTGTCTGCGTGGTGGCGCGCCACGGCCTGCGATCTTCGAGCGATGCTGCCGTGCCGTCTGGCCGTAGTCCGTTTAGCGTTTCGCCGGACCGCGCACGGGTCGAAGGCGGAGCGCCCCGGATATCATACGCGGCGTGCTCCATCGGGACGCGGACACGGATCCGACGCCCGGCGCTTCGTTTGAGGCAGCGGCCTGCCTCGTGACGGGAGGCGCGGGATTCATTGGGAGCAATCTCGTTCGCGGACTCCTCGAGAAGGGCGCCCGAGTCACGGTCCTCGATACCTTCGCGACCGGCCGGCCGGAGAATCTGCCGGCTTCGGGACGGCTCGCCGTCGTGACGGCCGACCTCGCCTCGTTCGATGGCCTCGACCCGCTGCTCCGCGGAGTCGATTTCGTCTTCCACCTCGCCGCGCAGGTCGGCAACGTGAAGTCACTCGAAGCGACCGTTTCGGACGCCACCGTCAACGTGCTCGGCTCCATCCGGCTCTTCGAGGCCTGCCGCCGCGCGACGCCAAGGAAGATCGTCTACTCCAGCTCGTCGGCGATCTTCGGCGAAGCGGAGAGGGTCCCGATCGACGAGGATCACCCGCAGCGGCCCGCGAGCTTCTATGCGCTCTCGAAGCTGACGGCGGAGCGTTACGCCGTCTTGAGCGCCTCTCTCTGGCAGATCCCGGTCGTCAGTCTCCGCTACTTCAACGTTTTCGGCCTACCCATGGAGAACAACGAGTACACCGGCGTGATCTCGATATTCCTCAAACGGCTCCAAACGCGCCAGCCGCTGATCATCTACGGCGACGGCGAACAGTTCCGCGACTTCGTCTACGTGCGCGACGTCGTGCGGGCCAACCTGCTCGCCGCATGGTCGGGAACCCCGGGCCGCGTCTACAACATCGGCACCGGCCGGGCCACGACGGTCCGGGACCTCGCCAGGACGATCGGCAAGCTGACGGGACGGTCGCCGGAGATCCTCTTTCGGGATTTCCGCCCGGCGGAAGTGCGCCGCAGCGTGGCCGACATCTCCCGGGCCCGAGCCGAGCTCGGGTTCGAGCCGCAGTACGACCTGACGAGCGGGCTCTCGGAGATGTGGTCCGCGTTGTCGATCGCCACCTGAGCGGCCTTCCCCGTGATGCCCACGAACCCCGAAGCGACGGGCGCGCCGGCCGCGCCCTTTCGCCTCCTGGTGGCGGTGGAAGGTCCGTCAGACTGGGCATGGCTGCAGGCCTTCGATTTCGCCAAGCACGAGATCGACGCCGTGTTTCTTCCGCTCCGGCAGAACCTCCTGGGTTCCGCCGCCGGCGGCCGGGTGCTACCCGCCGTGCCGCCGGAGGGCTCGGCGCGCCCGGACCTCCCCAACTTCGGCGGCCTGCTGGCCGCCATGGAGCGGGAGAAGCCGCTGGCTTGTCTCACGCTCACCGGTGGGATCGCCTCCCGCCTCGTTTGCCTGGCCGCGGACGCGGTCGGTCTGCCGATCTTCACTCTCCTGACGACGGAAGAAGAGCTCGCCAACGCCAGCCGCCGAGAGAAAGGCCGCCCGGACCTCTTCTTTCTGGCCGACGCCCGGCTCTTGCCGTCGGCTCTCGAAGATCGGCGCTACGGCTCGACGCTGCTCCCGACGGGACACCCAGCGCGCGATCTCGCGGTGCGCGGCCTCCCCGGCGGGAACACGCCACATTCCGACCCTGCGTTCGGAGACGGCGGCGCGGCACCCCGCATTCTCGAGATCCTCGGGTGCTGGCGGCGCGACGAGCTCGATCCGGAGACACCGGACCTTACGGTCATCGTCCCAGCTTTTCGGGAGGCCGAGAATCTGCCGCTCGTCTGCGAACGGCTCCTCTCGACCTTCGAGAGCGAGCGCATCGCGACGGAGATCCTGCTCGTCGATGACGCCAGCCCGGACCGAACCTACGCGGTCGCGGTCGAGCAGATGTGGCGTTCGCCGCGAATCCGCGCGCTCACCAAGCCGACGCCGCGCGGCATGGGCAACGCCATTCGCTTCGGCCTCGCGCGCGCCCGCGCGCCGATCATCGCAATCACGATGGGCGACGGCTCGGACGACGTCGGCCGCCTCCCGGCCATGTTCCGAAAGGTACGAGACGAAGACTACTCCCTCGCGATCGGCGGCCGGTATCGCCGGCCCGAGAACTACGCCGCGGTGCCGCGCCTCTACCGATTCTGGAGCCGCTGTTTCCGAATCGTCGCCCGCCTCTTGATCGGCGTCAAATTGCAGGACTACACTAACTCCTTCCGCGTTTACCACCGGAATATCTTCGAGCGATACGGGCCTGAGAGCGGCGGCTTCGAGATCTCCCCAGAAAGCACTTTCAAGGCTTGGTTCGCAACGCGCCGAGTCACGGAGGTCGATGTGCGTCACCTCAAGCGCGCGGCCGGGCAGAGTACTTTCTCCTTTCTGAGAGCCGGACCGGGTTACGGTAAGATCCTGATCAAGGCTTTCGTCAATCGTCTGACCGGTCGCTGGTTCACGTTGGACTGGTGACACGCCATCGAGGAGCGACGCGTGAGGATACTGGTGACGGGAGGTCTCGGAGCGGTCGGTGCACCCTTGACCGATGAGCTCCGGCAAAGGGGCCACGAGGTCTGGGTCCTCGACCGCCCGCACCATCACGGCTTGAACGGGCGCTACTACTTTCGGGCCGACGTCGGTGAGTTCCGGCAGCTCGAGAACGTCTTCGCGCAGGTCGCCTTCGACTTCGTCTACCACGCCGCCGCGGAGTTCGGCAGGATCAACGGCGAGGACTTTTACGAGACGATGTGGCGGTCGAACGCCGTGGGGACCAAGAACCTGATTCGGCTCCAGGAGCGGCTCGGGTTTCGGATGGTCGACTTCTCCAGCTCCGAAATCTACGGCGACTGGGGCGACGTGATGCACGAGGACGTTCCTCGCCAGCACCCGCTCCGGCAGCTCAACGACTACGCGATCTCCAAGTGGGTCAACGAGCTGCAGGTCTTCAATTCCGCAGCCGTCCGCCACACGGAGAGTGTCATCGTCCGGCTCTTCAACACTTATGGGCCGGGTGAACCGTACAGCGACTATCGAAGTGTGATCTGCAAGTTTGTCTATTCGGCCCTCAACGAACTGCCCTACACCGTGTATCTGAACCATCACCGGACCTCTTCCTACGTCGATGACACGATCCGGACGCTCGCCAACATTACCGACAAGTTCCACCCCGGTGCGGTCTACAACATCGCGGGCAAGACTTATCACGACATCAAGACCGTCTCCGACATGATCCTCAGGCTTTGCGGCAGGACCGACCGTTTGGTCCAGTACGTAGACTTCGAACAGCACAACACGCGAGACAAGAAGGCTTCCACGGCCCGGGCCGAGGAGGACCTCCACCATTGCGAGACCGTCGGCCTCGAAGAGGGACTCGCGCGCACGATCGCCTGGCAGCGGGAGTATTACGGCGTCCGCTCCTGATCGGCTCGCCCAGTTGCGCTCCGTTGCCGTGATCGGTGCGGGGTACGTTGGGCTTCCCCTTTCTCTTCATCTCGCCAGGGCGGGCCTCCGTGTTACCGCCATCGACATCGACCCGAGGGTCGTCCAGGCCATCAACGACCGAACCTGCAAGATCGACGAGAAGGAGGACTTCGAGAAGTTCTTCCAGGACCCGGATGTCCAGAGCCACCTCACCGCACAGTCGGCGCCCGTGGAGGCCGACGCCTTCGTGATCGCCGTGCCGACTCCCGTCGATCACGAGAGTAAGAAGCCCGACCTGAGTGCCGTCGACGCGGCGACGGAATCGATCGTTCCCGTCGTCCGCCCCGGCAATCTCGTCGTGGTCGAGTCCACGATCCCGCCACTGACCATGGAACGACGCGTCAAACCGATTCTCGAGAAAAGCGGCTACCGGGTAGGTGATGAAATCCTGCTGGCGCACTGCCCCGAGCGGATCCTTCCTGGCAACATCATGGCGGAAGCCGTCTACAATGCCCGCGTCGTCGGCGGAGTGAACGAGCTCTCAAGCCAGCGGGCGGCCGAGCTCTTTGGCTCCTTCGTGAAGGGCAAGCTCTGCCGGACGAACCTCCGAACGGCGGAATTCGTCAAGCTCATCGAGAATGCCTATCGCGATGTCAACGTCGCCTTTGCGAATCAAGCCGCCCTGCTCTGTGAGCGACTGGGGATCGAGGCATACGAGGCCATCGCGCTCGCCAACGAGCACCCCCGAGTCCAGATCCTGAACCCGGGAATCGGGGTGGGCGGCCACTGTATCCCGATCGACCCGTGGTTCCTCATCGATGCCTGTCCGGAGGTCTCGGGTCTGCTGCGGGCGGCTCGCGCTCTCAACGACGAGATGCCGAGGCGGACTACCGAAAAGATTCTTCGGGCGATCGACGGTGTGGCGCAACCCCGCGTCGCGTGCCTGGGCGTGACCTACAAGCCCAATGTGAGGGACATGCGCGAGAGCCCGTCCTTTGAGGTCTACCGGCTGCTCCGGGAGAAAGACGTGGATGTCTCGCTCTTCGACCCGCTCGTGCCCGAATATGCCTGCGATTCGGTTCTTTCCGTGGCCCGCGGCGTGGACGCCCTCGCGATTCTCGTGCCCCACGACCTGTTCGTGACCGAGATCCGCTATCGCAAGCAGGAGATTCTCGGCGCGATGCGCCGGCCGAATCTCCTCACATTCACGCCGGGCGTTCTCTAGCGGCGGAGGCGCTCAGCCGCCGGCCCCCTCGGCAAAGCCAAACGAGTAGGACAAGCGACGCAAGACTGACGAGGCCGCCTGCCCGCAGCCCCGGCGGGAGATATCGGAACGCGATGGTGCTGGTCCCGCGCGGGACCTCGACGGCCCGGAAAGCGTAGTTGGCCGCGACGGCCTCGGCCGGCCGGCCGTTGACCCGTACGGTCCAACCCGGCTGATCGGCCTCGGATGCATAGACGAGGCCCGGCCGGGGCGCGTTGACGCGGAGCGTCACCGAGTTGCGCCGCAGACTCACGATCTCGACTTCGGGGTCATTCGGCTCGTTTCCGGCCGCTGGCACCGAGGGCGGCGTTTCGAGAAGGAGCTCGCGCGCACGCTCCCCTTGCCCGACCCGCTCGAGGGATTGCTCGCCATCCACGACGCGGTACTCGCTCGTGAAGAAATAGCGAGGCAGGCTCTTGCGGCGGAAGAGCAGCGTTTCGCCGTCGTCGAAGAACCTCTCGTAGCCGCGCGCCTCTGCTTCCCGAATCACGTCGAGGCGGTCGGCCCGGATCGCCAGCAGCCCGACGCTCGTACGATCCAGGAGGATTTCCGGCGGAATCAGCGTCGCCTCCCTCAGGAAGAGCCCCGAGTGCGGCGCGAGGTAGCGGCGATAGAGCCCGTGCGCCCGGGAGGGGTTGAAGGCGTAGAGCGAATCGAGACTGAAGACTTGGAAGGCCGAATTCACGTTCGCCGTGAAACTCGCGAAGTTGAGGACCCGCCTCGAGCTCGCCTCCTGCATCAGGCGCTGAACGTACGGAACCGGGTGCCGCCAGACGTTCCACGCAAACTGCCGGGGATAGTGCGTGTAAGCCATCGCCTGGACACCGAGCAACGCGACCAAAGCGAAGCCGAGAGCCGCGCGCCCCCGCCCGGAGGTGCGCCCGAGGGCCACGACGCTGACGGTGATCACGACGGCCACACCGAGCAGGACGACGAGCTTCCATTGCTCCAGCCACGCCTGCCCGTTCGGGCGGCTCGACACCTTGTACGCAACGCCCAGCTGCCAGAGCGTGCAGACGGCCAGGGCGACCACGCCCAGCACGAGCCCCGCGCGAGCACGCGACACCCGGCCCGCCAGGAAGTTCTCCAGACCCATCGCTCCCAAGACTGCGATCGAGAAGCCGACCGCGACGCCGAAGTAGATGGCGAAATGAATGGCCCGCAAGCCGGGCAGAAGGCCGATCCACTGCACCGGCGCGGCCCCCAGCATCTTGAGCAGCACCAGGAGACCGCCGGCCGCGAACACTCCGAACAATGTCCGGCCCCTCCCGGCCCGACGGTCAGCGAGGAGCGCAAGCAGAATCGGCACGATGCCGATGTAGTGGAAATGGAGGAAGAACGGGTCCGGCATCGGACGGGGCGAGTAGACGACCTCGCCGCCCATCAGGACGGGGCCGAGCAGCTGATAGAGGGTCGCCAGCGGAAGCGAAATCAGGCCCTCGCGGCCGTAGTACTCGCGCACGTACGAGGCCTGGCGAATGACCATCAAGGCCGGCAGGTAGTAGAAGAAGACCAGGCCGACTGCCAGCCCGCACGCGGCAAGGAACCGGCTGAACGTTTGGGCTCGGCCGGGACCGCCGGCAGGAGCCTCGCGGCGCGCGACCATCGCCGCCGCGTAGAGCGCGGCAAAGCCGAAGATCGCCAGCAGAAGCGGCGGGAAGCTCGCGAGGGCCACGGTGGCGTAACCCGTCGCCAGAAGCCCGGCGTGCCGCCAGGTCGCCCGGTCCAGGAACCATCGCGTCAGGAATAGAACGAAGGGAAGGCACTCGGCCGTCTGCCCCAGAAACGAGCTGACGTTCACGATCAAGTCGCCGGAGAACATGAAGGCTGCCGCCCCGAAGAGGGCCGCGGGTGGAGAAAGCTCGTGGCGCCGCAGAAAAAGGTAGGTGAAGAATCCGCTGGACAGTGAGAGTAGCAAGAAGTAGGCGTTCTTAAGCAAAGCCGTGTTTCCCATCAGCACCATCGCGACGTACGGGGGAAAGAAGTAGGCCGGCGTCAAGTTCGCCATCGACGGCGCACCCGCGCCGCAGTAGGGATCCCAAAACGGGAGCTCGCCGTCGCCAATGGCCTTGCGCAGGAATTCTCCCGAGGGCTCCCATTGCCACCAGGTCGCTCCAGGGTCGTGGACGTTGGGTTCGGTGGCCAGGCCGCGCCCGGTCCACGCCGATTCCGGCACGAAGTTCTCACCGTGGTTGGCGGCGAGAAAGCGGGCGTCCATCGGATTGCGGTTGTCGGTCTCGACCAACGACTTGCCGCCAAACACGATGTTCGAAAACGCCGCGGCGAGCAGACCCGCCAGCACGGCCGCGGCGATCCAGGGCTCCCGCCGCGACCCCTTCGACGGGACCGGAAGCGGACTCGCCGGTGGCTGGCCGCTCGCCGGGATCGTAGTCGGACGACGCTTCTTCCGCCGACTCATTGGACGATGACGGGCGAAATCAGCCGGGACGCCCCCTTGGACTCGAACCAGGCCGCGCGCTCCTGGACCAGATCGAATTGGAGTCGGTAGCCGTCCGGCTGCGTTGGGATCTTGACTTGGACCGCCAAGTCGACCGATTCCCGAGGGTGAAGCGGCAGCGGCAGGTCGACGCGGTCTGCGTAGCTCGTGATGGGCGGGGAATCGGCCCCAAAGCGCAGCCACCGATAGGACAGTCGCACGGCAAGGGCCCCCGAAGGTGCGAGAGGGTCGCGGCTCGGCCAGGTCGTCCCACTCTCGTTCGTCACGCGGAGCCGCACGGTCGCGGACTCCCCGGCTGTAAACCTGGAAGGCCACTCGATCACACTCCAGCCCACATCGAAGGCCGAGTCGGGCAGGCGGGCGGGAGGCAAACGGGGATCCGGCACCGGCTCCACCGACGGCGTCTGCGGACGCCGGCTGCACGAGACGGCCAAGCACAGGAGCAGGAGGACCGCGGAACGGCAGGTCCCGACGCGAACTGTCACAGACGGATCTCTGGCCGCGGCATTCTACAGCATCGACGTGGTGCGTTTTCGGGAGGGAGGCAGCCGCTCCGCGAGCCGGCCGGGCTCCGGCGGCGCCGGCTACTGGAAATATCCGGCGACGTCGATCACGACGTGAGTGGAGCCGGAGGGCATGTCGCAGCGGACGCCGATGCTTCCCCCTGTGCCGAAAAAGACGATCGTATTGTTTGCCCGGGTCTGGCCGGTCGACCAGTTGATCGTGCTCGTCGTCGGCAGCGCAAGCCCCGACGCGAAGAGGCGCAGGTCGCCGGAGTTCGTGTTCCCGGTCACCGTCACGTTGAGCGCCACGGACTTCGCAGTCGCCGGAATCCCGCAGCTGCCCCGGACCGGAAAATCCCGCGTCGTCGCGGCTCCCACCGCCGGTCCTCCCAGGGAACCGTTCGGCCTCCGCGTGTCGACCGCGCGGCAAGGCATGACTGAGAAGAACGCCAGCGGCACCGGCGAACACGACGGCGTTCCCGGCATCACTCCTGTCCGGTACGGGTTCTGCCGATACATCCCCCACGGC
>JBOGJK010000062.1:0-2107 GCA_050745345.1 Thermoanaerobaculia bacterium | reverse complement strand
GGGCATGTACAAGGAGGCGCGGGAGCTCGCCAAGCTCGGCAAGGACGTCGTGGTGCAACTGCCGACCCACCCGGAGGGGATGCGCGTGGCGAGGCTACTTGCGCAGGACCAGATCGCCGTCTGCGCTTCGGCGTGCTATTCGGCGGCGCAGGCCCTGATCGCGGCCAAGTCGAACGTGGCCTACGTCGCCCCGGCGGTCGGGCCCCTGGACGAAGTGGGCTCGATCGGCATGGACTTGGTCGAGCAGATCATCCGCATCTACGACAACTACGGCTTCCAGACGCAGATCGTGGTCGCCTCCCTGCGCAACGCCGTGCACGTGCTGGATGCCGCCGTGATGGGGGCGGACGTCGCGACGGTCCCGCCCGCGGTCTTGGAGCAGCTCTTCCGGCATCCACTGACCGACGAGCTGCTGGCGGAAAGAAGGCGTTGAAGGCTTCACCGGACCGCCTTCTCTATCTTTCGCGCGTGATCACGCGCAAGTTGAAGGAGAGTCACAACCTGATCCAGCGCGCAGACGACGAGACTGTCCGGCGGGCTGTCATGCGTGTCCTGACGGAGAGCCACAAGGAGCTCGACGCCATGGAGCAGAAGGTTCAGACGGCCCTTTCGAAACGCAAGAACGTTTCACCGAGAGACCAGGAATACCTGTTCAACCAGCGATTGGAGGAGGAGCTGCGAAAGCACGGAGCCTGAGCTCGAACGCCAGGCCGGAGCCATGATTCTACTGTAGATAGAGATTAAATACTGATAACAAGTAATTTGTAAATACGTAATTAGAGTTATCACACGATCTCGCTTCAATCTCTGGACTCTCGAACAAAGTAGGAATACAATTGGCTCGGCAATGGGCCAATTGGATCTGAACCATATTTCGATCGATCGCGCGGGCAGCGAGCCTCTGGCCGTGCAGCTCGCCGCGGCGATCGAGGCGCGCATCGCGACGGGCAGGCTTCGGGCGGGCGACCGCCTGCCGACGACTCGCGAGCTCGCTTCCGCGCTCGGCGTGAACCGGGGCACCGTCCAGGCGGCCTACCGGCTTCTGAGCGAGCGCAGTCTGGTCGAAGGGCGCGTCGGCAGCGGCACGGTCGTGCGTCCGGAGGCGCCCGCCCGGGGGGATTTCGAGCCCGCCGCGCTGCTGTCGCGCCGTGTTCGCGGCATGCTCGAGGAGTCCGCGCCGGTGCTCGCCATGCCCCCCGTTGCGGACTTCTCGCGCCTGACGCCCGATGAGCGCTTTTTCCCCCTCGAGGAGTTCACGCGGACGCTCTCGGAGGTGTGGAGCCGGCGCCTCGATCTGTGGCAGTACGCTCCGCCGCTCGGGCTGCGGGAGCTGCGCGAGGAGATCGCACGACGCCTGGCGGAGCAGGGGGTCGAGCGCTCGCCCGACGAGGTCCTGGTCACCAGCGGCGCTCAGCAGGGGCTGGATCTGCTTCTGCGCACCTTCACAGACCCGGCGGACACCGTGGCCATGGAGTCTCCAACGTACTCCGGGGCCCTGGCGCTCGCCCGTCTGGCGGGCGTCGAGATCCTGCCCCTGCCGATGGGCACGCAAGGCCCGGATCCCTCTCCCCTGCTCGGCCGCCGCATCAAGCTCGTTTACCTGATGCCGGAACGGCAAAACCCGACGGGGGTCACGACCCCCGACGCGCGCCGGGAGGAGATCCTGGAGGCCGCGGCTGCGGCCGGGGCCCTGATCGTCGAAGACGGCTACGAGGAGCCGGAATCAGGCCGCCGGCCACTCGCCGCGCTACGGCCCGAGCGGACGATCTGGCTGGGCACGCTGTCCAAGGACCTGGTCCCCGGGTTCCGGATCGGCTGGCTCGCGGGGCCGCAGCCGATCATCGAGCAGGTGGCTCGCGTCAAGCGCACCGCCGATTTCCAGACTCCCCTGCCGCTGCAAGCCGCGGTCGCCGACTTCCTGCGGGCCGGCGCCGACCGCAGGGCCAGGCAGAAGCGAGCGCTGGAAGTCGAGGCCCGCCGCCTGGGCACCACCCGGGCCCTCAAGGCTCATCTGCCGGAGCTTTCGTGGTGGGGAGGCGAAATCGGCAACCCGCTGTTCTGGCTGCACTTGCCGGCGGGGGTTTCGGGGCGGGGTGTGGCACTGGCC
>JBOGJK010000061.1:0-2360 GCA_050745345.1 Thermoanaerobaculia bacterium | reverse complement strand
GCGCGGCTTTTCGGCGGCCTACCTCTCCCGCCAGGTCGTGGGCGTGCGCAAGAAGACGCTGGTCATCGCTCTGCCGGGCTCCCCGAAGGGCGCGGCCGATTGTCTCGCGGCGATCCTTGCCCTCGTCCCGCACGCCATCGCGCTCATTCGCGAGGAGAAGCCGGGGCACCCTCAGGCTCGCTAGCGGAACGTGGAAAATCGGGAGCGGACGAGACCCGGAATCGACGGCCTGCTCGCCGATCCTTCGCCGGTCGCGGGCCGGCGGATCGGGCTGATCACGAATCCTTCCGGAGTCACGGCGGCCGGGGTCCCGACCTGGAAGGTGCTCTTCGAGTCGCGCGACGTAGAGCTCGCGCGCCTCTTCGGGCCCGAGCACGGGATCGACGGCGGCGCGGCTTACATGGAAGCCGTGGGAGGGCAGACGCACGCCCCGACCGGCCTGCCCGTCGTGTCGCTCTATGGCCGATCGGTCGAGAGCCTGAAGCCGGGCCCGGAAGACCTCGAAGGGCTCGACGCCCTGATCTTCGACGTGGCGGACGTGGGCGCGCGCTACTACACCTTCGCCTGGACGATGCTCCTCGCGATGGAGGCGTGCGCGGAATCGGGCCTCTCCTTCGTCGTCTGCGACCGGCCGAATCCGATAGGCGGCGCGGCCGAGGGAGCGCCGCAGGAGCCGGAGTATCTCTCCTTCGTCGGGCTTCACCCGATCGCCGTGCGGCACGGGATGACGGCGGGGGAGCTCGGACGCCTTCTCGCCGCCGAGCGGCGGATCGGCGTCGACCTCCACGTCGTTCCGATGCGGGGTTGGGCGCGCGAGACGCCCTTCGAGGCGACCGGGCTGCCCTGGGTGTCCCCCTCTCCCAACATCCCGGCGCCGCGCGCGGCCCTCGCCTACCCGGGAATCTGTCTGCTCGAAGGCACGAACCTCTCGGAGGGGCGGGGCACCACGCGTCCCTTCGAGCTCTTCGGCGCGCCGTACCTGTCCGCCGTCCCCTTCGCGGAGGCCTTGAACTCCCTCGAGCTTCCCGGCGCCGCCTTCCTCCCGACCCACTTCCGGCCGATGTTCGACAAGCACGCCGGCGTAACCTGCGCGGGAGCGCTCCTCCACGTGACGGATCCCGGGGCCTTCCGCTCCTTCGAGATGGGGCTGCGGGTCGTCGAGACGGCGAAGAGGCTCGCGCCCCGCGACTTCCGCTGGCGCGCCGAGCCCTACGAGTTCGACGCCCGGCCGGCGATCGACCTCTTGACGGGCTCCTCGCGCTTTCGCCAGATGCTGGATGCCGGAGCCGGCCTCGCGCCCGAGATCGCCCGGCACGACGCCGGCGCGCGGGACTTCCTCGCCCACCGTGCGCCGTATCTGCTGTACCCCGACCGCAAACCCGCCGTCGTGGCCTTCGTCGGCGCCCACAACGCCGGGAAGACGACTCTCATCGTGGACCTCCTGCCGCGGCTCCGGGCCCTGGGGCTCTCCGTCGGCACGATCAAGCACACTTCCCGCGACGCCGAGGACGACGTCCCCGGCAAGGACTCCCACCGGCACGCCGCGGCCGGCGCGCGAGTCGCCTCCTTCGTGACTCCGGAGCGCACGACGGCGAGGCGCTTCGGGAGTGAGGAGGCGATCGACCTCCTCCTCTCGCGCGAGTTCGAAGGCTGCGACCTCGTTCTGGTCGAGGGTTACAAGTCCCTGCCACTGCCGAAGATCGAGGTCCGGCGGGCCGCGGTCCCGGGACTGCCGATCGAGGGGGCGTCGGCGCGCGTCTGCGACGAGCCGGGGCGCGACTCGATCCCCACTCTTCGCTTCGAGGACCGGGAAGGCATCGTGAAGACCGTGCTTCGTCTCGCCGGCCTGAGCCGTCAATCGTGAATCGTAAAGAGTGAGTCGCTCGTCGATTCACGATTCACGATAGTGGGTATCCACTTGACTCAGGTAACCACTACATGTAGTGGTTGGTCGTGGAGGATTATCCTCGGAGTTTGGGAGAGTTTGAGCAACGGTTCTCCTCGGAGGCGGCGTGCCGGGCCTATCTGGTACAAGTGCGGTGGCCGAATGGGTTCCGATGCCCGTGTTGCGGCGGGTCGCGGGCTTGGCCGACCGGGCGTGGCGATCTGATGGAGTGCTCGGGCTGCCGCCGACAGACCTCGATCACGGCGGGAACCGTCTTCGAGGGAACCCGCAAGCCCCTTCTGATGTGGTTCCGAGCAATGTGGTGGATGACAAGCCAGAAGACTGGCGTGAGCGCCCTCGGCCTGAAGCGTGTGTTGGGTCTTGGGAGCTACCAGACGGCGTGGGCTTGGCTGCACAAACTGCGGCGAGCCATGGTCCGCGCTGGGCGGGAACGCCTTTCTGGACGGGTCGAGGT
>JBOGJK010000060.1:0-3115 GCA_050745345.1 Thermoanaerobaculia bacterium | reverse complement strand
ATGTGGGGCAGGTCGTTGACGTAGTAGATCGGCGTCGTGACGTAGAACGGCTTCATGGAAGCGCGAAGATTACCCCAGCGAACGCGGAATCCGCGCTCGTCGAGCCGCCCCGGCATCGGGCCCGCCTCCCTGCGTCCGGCCCGCGGCGCACGGGGCGAGAGTTAGACGCGCCGCTCAGGCCGGGGGCACCGTTGCAGTGTGGCAATCGAAAGGCTGCGGCTGGTGTGCCCCCTCCAGCCTCCCTCCGGGAGGCGGGCCCGACGCCGGGGCTACCAGCGCGTCGGAATACACGTAACGCTCAGAAGACCTCGAGCTCCATAGGGACAACGGCCTGAATCCGCCTGAAATCGGCGTCCCGAGTCAGAAGCGTGTGTCCGGCGTCGAGCGACGACAGCGCGATGGTCAGATCGATGAGGGAGGCCTGATAGCCGCTGCGCGCCAGGGCAAACCGAAGCTCGGCGACACGCTCCCAAAGCGAGGCAGGCTCTTCGAGCTGATCAAGTCCATCCAAAAGGCTCTTCAAGATGTCGAAGTCGCGGCGGGAACGCGCCCCCGAGAGAACCTCCGCCGCGATGGGGCCCGTAACCGCGGCGCGCCCGTCGGCGAGCAGCGGACCGATTCGGCGCACGGCCGCTTCCTCGCCCCGGAGGAATGCCACCCACCCGGATGTGTCGACGAGCGTGTCGCTCAAGTCGAACGTCGCTGCCGCGAGCGCGTGAGGTCGACGTCGAGGCGGATTTTCCCGGCGAGCCGGCGTAGCTCCTCCCGCTTGCCCTTCCGAATCAGCTCCTCGAGACCGGCGATGACTGTCTCCCGCTTGGTTCGCAGGTTCGCGGCCCGGCGCGCTCGCTCGAGCGTCTCGTCGGGAAGGTCGAGTGTCGTTCTCATGCAAGAAGCATATATCTTATCCATATCGTATGTATCCTTTATTTCCTACAGCAGGCCCGCCTCGCGGAAGGAGACGCAGCCGTCGCGGCCGACGACGACGTGATCGAGCAGGCGGATGCCGAGGGCTTCGGCTGCCGTGGCCAGCCGGCGCGTGAACTCGCGGTCCTCGCGGGAGGGCGAGGGATCGCCCGAGGGATGGTTGTGGTAGAGGATGAATCCGGCCGCCCGGGCCAGCAGCGCCCGCTTCAGAATCTCGCGCGGCTCGACCACGGCCCGGTCGAGCGTGCCGCGGTAGATCTCCGGCTCGTTTTTCAGCAGCCGGTTGCGGGCGTTCAAGTACAGCGCTCCCGTGCGCTCCTGCGCGTCATCGCCCTGGCAGCGCCGCAGGAACTCCTTGACCAGGCGCGGCTCGTTGAAGAGGTCGCGGCCGGCGAGCGTCGAGGCCGGAAGCCGCCGCGCAATCTCCAGGGCGGCGCCGAGCACGGCGGCGCGGGCCGGGCCGAGGCCGGGCTCCGCGGCGAGCTGTGTTGGCGCGACACCCGCGAGCCCCGCCAGGCCCCCGTGCTCGGCGAGCAGGCGCCGGGCGCGGTCGAGGGCGCTCTGGCCGGGGCTCCCGGTCCGCAGGAGCAGTGCGACCAGCTCCTCGTTGGAGAGCGCGCCGGGCCCCACGGCGAGCAGGCGCTCGCGGGGGCGTTCGTCGCAAGGAAGGTCCCGGATTCGAAACGTTGTGCGGGAAGAGGATTCGGTCAGGGCATGTCGCCGGCGAAAAGCGCCGACGCGGGACCGAAGAGGATGAGGCAATCATGCCACAAGACAACCCCCCCTCTGCCGGGGGGTTTCCCCCTCTCCCTCTGGGAGAGGGAATCAATGCGCGAGCAACCTCCTGTAGAGCCCTTCGATGCGGTCGAGGCGGACTTCGGAGGAAAACCCCTTCGACACCCGCTCCCGTCCAGCGCGGGCGAGGCGGCCGGACAGGGCCCGATCCGAGAGGAGGCGGCGCAGCGCCGCGGCCAGGGCCGCCGGGTCGCGAGGCGGCACGAGAAAGCCCGATTGGCCGT
Organism: Thermoanaerobaculia bacterium; assembly: GCA_050745345.1. Classification (GTDB taxonomy): domain Bacteria; phylum Acidobacteriota; class Thermoanaerobaculia; order UBA5066; family Gp7-AA6; genus DATBFU01. The sequence goes on along the minus strand of JBOGJK010000060.1, from coordinate 1,169 downwards.
CCACGACCAGCTCCGGGTTTCCGCCGGCGGCGCTGGCGGCGACGGGTTTTCCGAGCGCCATGGCTTCCCGCAGCGTCCCCGTGACGCCGAGGCCCTCGTACGACATGTCCGCGACGAGGTCGGCCGCCATGAGCACATCCGGCATGTCGGAGCGGAAGCCTGCGGCCAGGACGCGCCCGCCGATGCCGAGATCCTTCGCCACGCCCGCGACCAGGGCCTTCTGCGCGTCGTCCTTGCAGGCGACGACGGCGGTCGTGAGCTTCGGGAATTCCCCGGCCACCAGAGCCATGCCGGCGAGCAGGTCCCGCCATCCCTTCCACTCCCGCGCCCCGACCTGCACGAGCAGCGTCTGCCCGTCGGAGACACCCAACTCGCGGCGAACCTTGCGGCCGTCCGCCTTGTCCGGGTCGAAGACGGCGAGATCGACGCCCGCGTAGATCACGTGGACCTTCTCCGGCGGAACACGCCCCGACGCCACGATCACTTTCTTGACGGCCTCGCAGACGGCCACGACGCCCCCGAGGCGCACGCGGTACTTGAGGCGGTTGAACGGGTCGAGCGGGAACGACACGCCCCGGTTGACGACCAGGACGGGCCGGCGCTTCGAAAAGAAGGTCGCCGCGAGCGCCACCGCGTGCGCCACGCCCTTGTGAACGTGCACCACGTCCACCGCCCGCTCGTCGTAGACGCCGGAGAGAAGCCTGGCGCTGCCGAGGTCGAAGGCATGCTTCAAGGGCAGCGGCTCAAGCTCGAGCCCGCGCTCGGCCGCGCGAGCGGGCAGCTCCCCCGCCGGCCGCGACACGATCGCCACGCGGTGCCCGCGCCGCGCCAGCCCCTCTGCGAGCTGGAACATCTGCACGACGCTGCCCGTGTTGAACTGCCCCTTCTCCAGGACCTGCAGGATGGAAAGAGGGCCGTCGCGGCGCATTTTGGATTTTGGATTTTAGTCCCCGTCAGGCCACTGGGCCGCTGCGCCGTCGGGCGTCAGCAGGATCTTGCCGTGCTGCCGGCCCTCCTCCAGGCGGGCGTACGCCTCGCGAGCCCGCGAGAAAGGGAAGACGAGGTCGATGCGCGGCTTGAGCTTGCCGGCGGCCACAGTCGCAAGCAGGTCCGAGAACTCCGAGTCGTTGGCCATCGTCGAGCCCAGGATCGAGAGCTGCTTCCAGAAG
>JBOGJK010000059.1:0-1664 GCA_050745345.1 Thermoanaerobaculia bacterium | reverse complement strand
GGGCTGCCCCCCGGCGGGCCGCCGTGGGGCTCGGCGCTGGGCCGTGCTCGTGGTCGGCGCCGTGCTCACAGGAGACTCCGCCTGCTCTCGCGCGATCGAGGATGAGATCAGCACCGAGATCCCCGTCGCCCGGCCCCTACCGCGGGTGCGGGTTCGGTCGCCGGGGATCTCTCGTCGTCTTCGATCAACGTGGTCAGGAAGACGGTGCTCGTCGCGAACGCGGTGCTCGTGGTCAGCGCTGATCCGGGCCCGCAGCGGCCTGTGGCGGCGCTGGCGCGCCGCCTTCGGCCGCCACGGCCCCTCGAGCCGCGGCCACGGCGCCAACAGGTAAGGGAAGAAACGGTCAGGCCGTCCAGTCGCGGGCCCGGGTCTCGTCGACGATCCACAGTCGGCCGGCGACCTCCGACTGTGCGGCGAAGAAGCTCACGATCCGCCGAACCTGGAGCTTCGAGGTCGGCACGCGCAGTCGCAGCACCACGAGCCCCGCAAACTCCGCCGGTGGGAACCGTCGCGGATCGGCGAAGTCGAGGTCGAAGGTGACGAGACAGCGCCCCTCGGCTTTCACCGCGGCGGCGACGTCGACATCGGGATGGCCGGCGAGCTTCTCCTCGTGCACCGTGGTGACGTCGTGACCCCAGCCGGCGAGAGCGTCGCGCGTGTCGCCGTGGACGTTCTCGTCGAGCTTGATCCTCACGGTCTCGTGACGAGAGGCAGAATCCGCTCGGTCGCGAGTCGCGCGCCGTAGGCCAGGACCGCCGCGACGTCTTCGCGGGCCAGGCCCGGATAGCCGCGCAGGAGGTCGTCGATCGTGTCGCCTCCGGCCAGGGCGCCGAGGATGAGCGCCGCCGGGATGCGCGTGCCCTTGACGCAGACCTGGCCGCCGCAGACGGCAGGGTCGGAAGCGAGGCGTTGCTGGATGAGGGCGTCGGGATCGGGCTCGGTCATCGTCGCGTCCCCTGGGAATTGAGCTTGTGGCGAGCGAGCATCCCGTCGACGAGCTTGATCACCGCCTGGCGGTCGCCCGCCGGGAGCTTCTCGATCTCCCGCAGTTTCCTCCACAGTCGCGTGTGGCGCGGCCGAGGGCCTCGGCCATCTGACCCAATAGGTGCGCCGGGGGGCGCCCGTCCTCGCGCTCGTAGTAGGTCATCATGCGCTGGGACAGGTCCAGGATCTCTCCGAGCTCGGTCTGGGTGTAGCCCCGGGCCTTGCGGAGCCGGGCCAGGCGCTCGCCGAAGCTCTCCTCGACCGGTTTCTTGGTGTGGGCGGTCCGTGCCACGGGGATCTCCTGCAGGCAACCACCGGCGATCGCAACCTGCACAGTCATCTTACGGGCTCCTTTTCGGGGATACCCAGGATCCCCTTGACAGGAGTATACAAACATTGGTTATGATCTGCACCGGTTCGATCGGTCCCGGGAGGCTGCCCGGAGGGCGGTTTTTCCTCTTGACAGGTTTCCGCGAAGGGAGGGGGTCCGGGATGTACGTGAGCAAGGAGGAGATCGAGCGGGTCAGACGTCAGCACGACCTGGTCGAGGTCATCCGGAGCCGCGGAGTCGCGCTGACCCGCCGTGGCCGCAACTGGGTCGGCTTGTGTCCGTTCCACTCCGACCGCGAGCCGTCGCTCGTGGTGAATCCCGACAAGCAGCTCTGGAACTGCTTCGGCGC
>JBOGJK010000058.1:0-3422 GCA_050745345.1 Thermoanaerobaculia bacterium | reverse complement strand
ACATGCACGTGTCGAAATTGGCGACGGAGCGACGGCGTAGCCCCTCTCTCCTCCCCAGGCTCACTTCGACCGGTATGTCGCGAATGGTGGCCGTGACCTCGACCACGATGAAGCGATGGAGGTAGTCGTAGGCCGCGTCGCGGGAAAGCAGCAGGACGGGCCGTCGGCCGACCGGCTCCGGCATGTTTGCCCACCACAGCTCGTACTGCCTCAACGTCGCTTCTCCGGCCGGCGCGGGCGTGGCTCGGCCTCCCAGGCCTACGGATCGAAGAAGGAGGCCTCGCTGTCGTCGGGCCGCCTGGCGTAGGCCGCCGCCATGCGCTGCTCGAGCGCGGCATCGAGGGCCCTGCGGAGCGCCCGGCGCACGAACTCGGAGCGCCGTCGGGCTCGGCTCGGCGCCACGGCTTCCAGCTCGGCGGCCGTGGCATCGTCGAGCTCCACTATGACCTGTTTAGGCATACATTCAGTAATATGGAGATTCAGTAGGCAAGGCCAGTCAGTTCGGGGGCGCCGCCCTCCGCGGAACCTCGCGGGTCCGGCTCGCGGCGGAGGGGCTGCGCGTACCAGCCGGCCGACCTGCCTGTCCGAGAAGTCGCCAGAGCGAACCCCAGGCCGTTCGGGAGGTTCCCGTTCAGGGCCTTCAGTCGCCTCTAGCATCTTGACAGCAACGGGATCTTCGGGGCGTCGACGGGCTCTTCTTCGCCATCGTGGCCCCGAAGCGCCTGGCGCTGCTCGTCGAGAATCCGGGCGGCGATCGGCCCGGCGAGGAATGCCCCTTGGGCTGGTTTGCTTGGCCGGTCCGGCGATTGGTGCCGTCGGTTCCCGCTTCCCGCTTCCCGGTTCACGGTTCCCGACTCAAGAGGTCCCGTCCCGTCATCTGCTCGGGCACCGGCAGGCCCTGGAGGCGCAGGATCGTCGGCGCCACGTCCGCGAGGCTGCCCGGGGAGAGCCTCGCGCCCGGCCTCGCGTTCACGAGCACCAGGGGGACGGGGTTCGACGTGTGGGCGGTGTGGGGCTCTCCGGTCTCCGGATCGAGCATCTGCTCGGCGTTGCCGTGGTCGGCGGTCATGATCAGGAGGGCGCCCGCCTCGCGCGCCGCGCGCTCGACGCGGTCGAAACACTGATCGAGCGTCTCGATCGCGGCGACCGTCTCGGGCAGCTTGCCCGTGTGCCCGACCATGTCCGCGTTGGCGTAGTTGACGACGAAGGCCGACAGGTCGCGGCCCGCGAGCGCGCCGAGCAGCTCCTCGGTGATCTGTCGCGCGCTCATCTCCGGGTGCAGGTCGTAGGTCGCTCCCTTCCAGGATGGGACGAGCACGCGCCGCTCGCCCGGGTAGGCGCGCTCGACACCCCCGTTGAAGAAGTAGGTCACGTGCGCGTACTTCTCCGTCTCCGCCAGGCGCAGGTTGGCGATCCCGTGCCGGGCCCAGGCGTCGGCGAGGATCCCCTCGAGGGTCAGGGGAGGGAAGGCCACCGGAAGCCCGAACTCCCGCTTGTACTCGCAGAAGCAGACGAAGAAGAGGCGGGGCGCCCGCTCGCGCGGGAACTCGGCGAAGGCGGGGTCGGTCAGGGCACGAGTCAGCTGGCGCGCGCGGTCCGCGCGGAAGTTGAAGAAGATCGCGGCATCGCCGTCGCGCATGCCGGCCGGGCCCGCCCCTCCGGTGATGACCGTGGGCTGGAGAAACTCGTCCCCCTCCCCGCGCGCGTAGCCCGCCTCGACCGCCTCGCGGGCGCTGCCGGCGGAAAGCCCCCGCCCGGAGACGACCGCCTCGAAGGCGCGCGCGACCCGGTCCCAGCGGGCGTCGCGGTCCATGGCAAAGTAGCGCCCGGAGACGGTGGCGATCCGGCCGCCCGAGGCGGCCAGCGCCTCCTCCAGGCGCGCGAGGTAGGTCCGGGCGGAGCGGGGCGGCGTGTCGCGCCCGTCGGTGAAGACGTGCACGGCAACGCGCGGCACGCCGCGCCGCCGCGCGAGCTCCAGCAGGGCTGCGAGATGGCGCCCGTGCGAATGCACGCCGCCGTCGGAGAGCAGACCCAGCAGGTGGAGTGTCGCGCCCGGCCGCTTCGCGTGCCGGGCGGCCCCGACCAGGGCGGGATTCTCGAAGAAGGAGCCGTCCCGGATCGACAGGTCCACCCGCAGCAGGTCCTGCGGGACCATTCGCCCGGCGCCCAGGTTCAGGTGGCCGACCTCGGAGTTGCCCATCAGCCCCGCCGGCAGCCCCACGGCCTCCCCCGACGCCTCGAGCAGAGTCCAGGGCTCCTGCGCGATCCAGCGGTCGAAGATCGGCTTGCGGGCGAGCGCGATGGCATTGCCCTCCGACGGCGCAGCCCAACCCCAGCCGTCGCAGATTACGAGGAGGACCGGCCGGCCCGTCAAGCGGGGGGCGGCCCGGCGGAAAGCGAGCGCTCGGGGCGGGGCCGGGGCAACCGCCTCTCGAGGTCGGCGACCGCGTGCCGGAAGGCCATGTAGGCCTCGTACGGCGAGTCGAACGGATCTCCGTTTCCGGCGCCGGCGGCATCCCCCCGCGTTAGCGCCATCCGGGCGAAGTGGTCCGCGCCGGTCAGGCGGCGGAAGTCCTCGGAAAGCGGCTCATCGTCGCTGGCCCGAACCCGCTTCTCGAGAGCGGCGAGAGCCTCGACGGCGTCCCGCTGCATCTCGTTGGACGCCCGGGCGGAGACCGCAGCGCGCGGTAACGCCTCGGCCGGAACCGTGGCGAAAGCCTCGGAGGGGGTCAGGAAGCGGGAGTCGGGCCGCGAGAGAGAGCGCGCGACCCACGCTCCGAAGAACTCGAAGATGCCGCTCTCCCGCGGATGGACGAGACCGAAGATCGCGAGGTCCATCGAGAGGCAGAGGATGTCACCGGGGGCGGCCGAGATCCAGCCGTCGAACTCCTCGGCGGTCAGCGGCGATTCGGCCGAGCGGCGGTCCGAGAAGCGCCGGGAGATCTTCTCCGAGAGAGGCTCGTCGGCGAGCAGGGCCGGCAGTCCGCCGGGGGAGGGCGCGCGGTAGATGCGGCGCCGCGCGGGACCGGAGAGCCCCTCGAAGCGCTCGAGCACCATGCCCGAAAAGCCCTCCGATTCGAGGAGCCGGGCGAGCTCGCCGGCGTCGGTGGGCTGCTCGCCGCCGAAGACGGCCGGCTCCCGGCCGAGCACGCGGGCCACCCGCTCACGGCCGAGCCGGATCTGCGTCTCGAGCTCCGAGGGGGAGAGGGGCCAACCGAGAGAGTGGTGAGAGGTCGCCGAGAGAGGCTCGACGCGCCCCGTCCCGACGAGGCGCCGCAAGGCGTCGAGCCGCTGCGGGGCGAGCGCCGAGAGCTGCTCGGCAAGCGGCCCCGAGAGCGCGAGCGAGAAGGAGAAGCCCGAATGCCGCTCGAGCAGCCGTTCCAGAAGCTCGGACGCGGGCGCGTAGCAGAGCTGCTCGCACC
>JBOGJK010000057.1:0-2313 GCA_050745345.1 Thermoanaerobaculia bacterium | reverse complement strand
GCCGCCGGACAAGAGGCGGCCACCAGCGCCGTCGCGGAACCGGTGGTGGCCTCCCGTCCTTGCGCTTCCCTGGCGACGACGCGGTAAACGACGGCCCCTGTCCCTTCGGCCGGAAGCGGCAGGGCTGCCCAGTATTGGTTTCCGCTGCCGCGGCGCGCCTCGAGGTAGTGATCGCCCTTTATTCCCTCAGCGTGAAAGTAAACTCGCCCGGAAACGATCGCTGACGGTCCCGTGATCCGCACAACCACCCTGGGGTTGACTGTATTCGGAAAGCACACCGAGACGGAATGAGCGATGTAGGGTACCAGTGCCGCTGCCCCGATCGCGGGGAAAGAGACGCTCGCCCCGGCAGGTTCTTCGTTGCCCGCAACGAGGAGGGTCACGGGGGCCGTGCTCTCGCGGGCTGGCGGGGAGAAGTCTTTTGCGGACGCGGAAGCGACCCTCTTCCTGAGCCGATTCTCGACGGGCGCTACCGCCGCCGTGCTGGGCGCCTGGGAGAGGGGCACGGGGGGTGCCGGCGTGACGCGCAGAAAGGGCCGGGACAGGGGCAGGAGCAGGCCCTGGGAGGGACCCGGGCGGCTCGCGAAAATGAGGATCGCCGCCGCGCCCGTAAACGCGACAAGTATGAGGATCCCCGTGAGGGCCAAGCGCCGCATGCTCATTTCCGTGTCTCTTAATTGTAAAAAGAAGGACGCGGAATGTCAACACGCAACTGGCGCCATGGGGAGGGTCCCCTGGGGGGTAATCCACGTGCCATCAGAGAGTTAGCCGGGAGGGATCGAGGGGAAGAGGTCCTCGACGCCGATCATTTTTCGAGGATCTTTTTTTCGTAGTCAGCGACATAGGGTACGGACTGAATCCTGGACTTCGCTTTCTCCATGTAGAGCCGCGCCTCGTCACGGCGTCCCGATTCATAGAGGACAACCGCGGCGTAAAACATCGAGGGCCCTTCACGTTCTCTCAGCGGTGAGACCAGAGGCACCTGCGCAGCTCCTGTCTTCCAGTCCCCAGAAAGACAGGCCGCCTCCAGCAGGACCAATCGCAGGTCACGGCGCGCCGGCTCGGCCTTCAGCGCCTCGATCACGAGCCTCACCGCCTCACCCTTCTGGCCGGCCTTGAGCAGCCGACGACTCTCAGCCAGAATATCGGCCGCAGACGGAGAGGACCTCTCCGCGGCGCCCGGGGCATTGCTCGAGGCCGCGGCCGGTTTCTGGCCCGCAGAAGCCTTTGGCGACGGGGTCGCCCTCGCTTCTTGCGGCGGCGGCTGCTCAACTCGCGGCGCCTTCCCCGCCGCCGGTGCCTGCTCCTCCCTCGTGGCCTTCTCGCGCCTCGCTCGCTCATCGGCGACCGCTGTCTCGGTGGGATCGGCGGACTCCTTGATCGCGGTCGTTTGCCGGGCGTTCTCTTTTTCCCGACGCCCCTGCTCCTTCGCGAGCTCTCGTTGCGCCCCGGCGACGTCGCTGCGCGTCATCAAATGCGATGGGACCAGCTTGACGACCTGCTCGGCGCCTCCCCAGTCTTTCGCATCGACCAGACAGACCAGTTCGTCGGCATAGAGTTCCGGCCATTGGTCCCACTGCTTCTTTGGCAGTGCCTTGAGGTCGGCGAGCGCCTCCGCGTACTGGCGACGTCTCACCCGTGCGTGCGCCCGCAACGCCTGGGCCTCGGCGTTGTTCCCTTCGAGCTCCAGCACCCTGCCCGCCCACTTCACAACGGCTGCGTCGTCTTGACGCTCCGCAGCGTATCGGGCGAGCGCGAGAGGCCACTTCACCGCTTTCGGCTCGCGCCGCATCGCCGCTTCGAGCCCTTCTTCACGCTGGCCCGGAGGGAGTTTTCCGATCTTCTGCTCCTCCGTCTCCACCAGGCCCGCCAGGGACGACAGGGAAAGGAGCGTCTCCGGCTTCACTCGCCTCAACAGCAGAGATCGAAAATCGGCCTCGATGTCTGGTTCCAGTTTGAGCTTGCCATAGGTTGCGAAACGCCTCTCGATATCGATGAAGCGGTTCAACGTGGCGTCGACATCCGCCATTCGCCCCGCTGCCGCCTGCGCCAGCGCCAACCGCGCCAGCCCCTCCGAAAGAAGCGGGGGTCTCTCGAGAAAGCCAAAACAGGCGATGCGAAGCTCATCGGCGGCGTCAAGAAATCGCTTGGCCCGGTATGCTTCCTCACCCGCCCGCAGCCGTGTCTCGTAGAAATCCTCACCCCGGGCAGTTGCTCCCCATGTCATCATGAGCACGAGGCAGTAGAGAGCGAACCAGTGAAATCTCTTCATGGGATCAATGCCGCTGCTTTCACACTCTTGCTGATCTTCGC
>JBOGJK010000056.1:0-4361 GCA_050745345.1 Thermoanaerobaculia bacterium | reverse complement strand
CGCCAAGGTGATCGAGGCCGTCAACCGGCCGACCCTCGTCCTGTCCCACAACAAGACGCTCGCCGCGCAGCTCTACCAGGAGTTCCGCAGCTTCTTCCCGGAGAGCGCGGTCGAGTATTTCGTGTCCTACTACGACTACTACCAGCCCGAGGCCTACGTGCCCCAGACGGACACCTACATCGAAAAGGAGACCTCGCGCAACGAGGAGATCGACAAGCTGCGCCTGGCGGCGTCCAAGGCGCTCTTCGAGCGGCGCGACGTCATCGTGGTGGCCTCGGTGTCCTGCATCTACGGCCTCGGTGCCCCGGACTCCTACTACGACATGCTCGCGTATCTCGAGGTCGGCGACGGGCGCGGCATGCCGGCGCTGCTGGCCCAGCTCGTCGAGATGCAGTACGAGCGGACCAGCCTGGATCTGGGGCGCGGCTCCTTCCGGGTTCGGGGCGACGTGCTCGAGATCCAGCCCGCCTACGAGGACACCGCCGTGCGGGTCGAGTTCTTCGGCGACGAGATCGAGAAGATCACGCGGATCGACCCGCTGCGAGGCACGGCCGTCGCGCGGGTTGAGCGGCTGGCGCTCTATCCCCGCACCTTCTATGCGACGCCGCGGGAAGCGCTCGACCGGGCCGTCGATTCGATCAAGGCGGAGCTCGAGGAGCGGCTCGCGGAGTTGAACGCCGCGGGCCGCTTGCTCGAGGCGCAGCGCCTCCACCAGCGGACGATGTTCGATCTGGAGATGATCAAGGAGCTCGGCTACTGCAACGGCATCGAGAACTACTCGCGGCACCTGTCGGGGCGCCGCCCGGGGGAGCCCCCGCCGACGCTTCTGGACTACTTCCCGTCAGACTTCCTCCTCGTCGTGGACGAGTCGCACGTCACGCTGCCGCAGGTGCGCGGGATGTACCACGGCGACCGGTCCCGCAAAGAGGTCCTGGTCGAGTACGGTTTCCGGCTCCCGTCGGCCCTCGACAATCGCCCGCTCACCTACGAGGAGTTCGAGGCGCGCCGGGGTCAGACGATCGCGGTCTCCGCCACCCCGAGGCCGGAGGAGCTCTCCCGCAGCGGCGGCGAGATCGTGGAGCAGGTGATCCGCCCCACCGGCCTGCTCGACCCCGTCATTTCGGTGCGGCCCGTCAAGGGGCAGGTGGACGACCTGCTCGGAGAGGTCCGGGCAGCGGCCGCGGTAAACGAGCGGGTGCTCGTGACGACGCTGACCAAGAGGATGGCCGAGGAGCTGACCGGCTACTTCTCCGAGGTCGGCGTGCGCTGCCGCTACCTCCACTCCGACATCGAGACGCTGGAGCGCGTGGGGATTCTCGCCGACTTCCGGCGCGGCGTCTTCGACTGTCTCATCGGCATCAACCTGCTTCGGGAGGGCCTGGACCTGCCCGAGGTCGCCGTCGTCGCGATCCTGGACGCCGACAAGGAAGGGTTTCTCCGCAGCGAGACCTCGCTCATCCAGACGGCCGGCCGCGCGGCGCGCAACGTGCGGGGCCGCGTTCTCTTCTACGCCGACACCACGACCGATTCGATGCGCCGGGCGATCGAGGAGACCGCGCGACGGCGGAAGATCCAGGAGTCCTACAACCGGGAGCACGGCATCGAGCCGGCTTCGATCGTCAAGGAGATCTCCTCGCCCCTCGTCCGGCTCGGGAATCTCGACTACCACGACGCCCTCGTGCCGGCCTCGCGCGAAGCGCTTCCCGACCCGGAGAGCCTGCGGCGGCGCATCGTGGAGCTGGAGAAGGAGATGAAGGCGGCCGCCCGGGACCTCGATTTCGAGCGGGCGGCGGCGCTGCGGGACGAGCTCCGCTCCTTACGGGAGCTTCAGATCTTCCGCTGAGGGAGAAGTCAGCAGTCGACCGTCAAGAGTCGGCGGCGGGGGACTGGCGGGAGGAACCTGCCGACTGCCGACGGTGGACTAGATCCAGTGGCAAGACCGCGCGAAGCCGCCGATGATCAGGGCGAGCGCAAAGGCGGCCACGATCCAGACGGTCGTGCGGGTGCGGCGCGGCAGCGGCTGGCGCGTGTAGAAACCGGTCTGCCAGTGCTCGATCTTGCGCCCGCAGCGGGGACAGCTCGCGTCGGTCGGACCAACCCGCGCGTAGCAGTAGGGGCATTCGTTCATGCAGAGCCGGAATGATACTTGAAGCGTGAACGGTGAACCGTAAACCGTGAACCGAGGGGGCCGTTTGTTTCGGTTTCCGGTTCACGGTTCCCGGTTCACGGTTTACGGCGAAGGACTTCGCGGCTACACTGAATCCGTGACGCAAGAGCGCCGCCCTCCCGAAGGAGTGCCGGACGCCCCCGGCGTCTACCTCTTCCGGGGCCCGCGGGGAAAGCTCCTCTACGTCGGAAAGGCCCGCTCCCTGAGGAAGCGGGTCGCGTCGTACTTCACGCGGGGGCCGGAGAGCGCCCGGCTCGAGGCGCTGCTTGCCGCCTACCGGGACGTGGAGACGATCGTCACGAACACGGAGCTCGAGGCCTTGCTCCTCGAGAACGCGCTCATCAAGAAGCACCGTCCCCGCTACAACGTCTGCCTGCGCGACGACAAGACCTACCCGTACATCAAGATCACGACCGGAGAGGCCTGGCCCCGGGCCCTGATCACGCGGCGCGTGGAGGAGGACGGCCACTCCTATTTCGGCCCCTTCTGGGGCGGGCTGGCGCGGCGGATCATGCGGATGATCACGCGGCACTTCCTGATCCGCACGTGCACGATCGAGATCGACGGCCGGCTTCCGCGCCCTTGTCTCTACTACGATCTGCACGCGTGTCTGGGCCCGTGCGTCGCGGGCCTGACCACGAAGGCCGCCTACGCGGAAGCGGTGCAGGACGTCCTCCTCTTCCTGCGGGGGAGAAACAAGGAGCTTTCGGCCCGCCTGGAGGAAAAGATGCTCCGCGCCTCGGGCGAGGAGAACTTCGAGATGGCCGCGGCCTACCGCGATGCCCTGCGCACCGTGGCCGACGTCTCGGAACACCAGCTCGTCCAGTCCCTCAAGGGGGAAAACGTGGACGTGTACGGCCTCTTCGAGGCGGGCAACGACGTGTCGGTCTGCGTCCTCGTCGTGCGGGGCGGCCTGGTCTGCGACCGGCGCGAGTTCTTCTTCGAGAAGTCGGAGGAGGTGGACCCTTCCGCCTTTCTCGAGGCGTTCCTGCCGCAGTTCTACGACGCCAACCCGTTTCTGCCTGAAGAGATCCATCTGCCCGTCCCGATCGAAAACCCGGCGCTGCTCGAGGAGTTCCTGTCGGCGCGGCGAAACGCCCGCGTCCGGGTCCGCGTGCCCCGCCGGGGGAAGGCTTCCGAGCGGGTGGCGCTGGCGGGCGACAACGCCCGGGAGCGGCACCGTGTCCGTTTCCGGCGGGGGCGCGGGCCCGAGGCGCTCGCCCTGGAGCGTCTCGCCCGAGTCCTGGACCTGCCCGGCCCCCCGCGCCGCATCGAGGCCTTCGACGTCTCGCACCTGCAGGGCACCGACAGCGTCGCCTCCCTCGTGGTCTTCGAGGACGGCAAGCCGCAGAAGTCCGACTACCGCCTGTTTGGGATCGCGTCCCAGAGTCTGCTCCATCCCGACGATTTCCGCAGCATGGGCGAGGCGGTCGAGCGGCGCTACCGGCGCGCGAGGGAGGAGGGCGGCCGGATGCCCGACCTGGTTCTCGTGGACGGAGGCCGCGGACAGCTTCAGGCGGCCCTGACCGCGCTCGATCGTCTCGGCCTCGAGCTTCCCGCCGCGGGGCTCGCCAAGCGGGAGGAGGAGATCTGGGTGCCGGGCCGCCCCGAGCCGTTGCGCCTCCCACGTAGGGATCCGGCGCTCCAGCTCGTGCAGCGGATGCGCGACGAGGCGCACCGGTTCGCGATCACCCGGCACCGCGGGCGGCGCGCCCGCCGCATGCGGGAGTCGAGTCTGACGGAGATCCCGGGCATCGGGCCGACGCGCGCTCGCCGGCTGCTGTCCCGCTTCGGTTCCCTTTCGGGTCTCGTGTCCGCGGACCCGAAATCGATCGAGGAGGCGGTCGGCCCCGCGGCCGCCCGCGCCGTCCTCGGATATCTGGCGGAGGGGAGGGCTCGGTCCGCATGAAAAACGTGTTCGAGGCGGAGGGGGAGCTGCGCGCGGTCGATCCGCTCGCGGCCCTGGTCACCTGCTGGCGGGAGAGGACGGGAGGGGCCCTGCGCTTTTCGCGCGGGGCCTTCGAGTGCGGATTCGACCTGGAGGAAGGCGAGATCGTGTCGGTCGCCTCTTCCGATCCGCGCTTCGAGACCGCCGCCATCCTGGTCCGTGCCGGCAAGCTCGCTGCCGACGCCATCGAGCGCCTGGCGCCCCAGGGCGGGGACGCGGCGCTGGCAGCCCTCCAGACGGGTCTGC
>JBOGJK010000055.1:0-6797 GCA_050745345.1 Thermoanaerobaculia bacterium | reverse complement strand
CTCCAGGGCTACACGCTGGAGCAGGTCCGCGCCTTCCACGAAGCGAACTTCGGAGCCGCTCGCTCCCGAATCTACGTCGTCGGGCGCTTCGACGAGAAGGCGATGGAGGAAGCGATCCGCGCCGCCTACGGCGACTGGAAGCGGGGCGCCGACCCCGTCTCGAATGTCCCCAAGGGAAGGAGCGAGCGCGCCGTGTACCTGATCGACCGGCCGGACGCGGTGCAGTCCACCGTCATCCTGGGAATGCCGGTCATCGATCCCTCGAGCCCGGACTGGATCCCGATGCAGGTGACCAACACGCTGCTCGGCGGCTTCTTCTCCTCGCGCATCACCTCCAACATCCGCGAGCAGAAAGGGTACACCTATTCGCCCGCCTCCCAGGTCTCCACCCGCAACCACGATGCCTATTGGGCGGAGATCGCCGACGTGACGACCGCCGTCACGGGACCCTCTTTGAAGGAGATCTTCTACGAGATCGACCGGCTCCAGGAGGAGGCGCCGCCGCCGCAGGAGATCAAGGGGATCCAGAACTACCTGGCGGGCACGTTCGTCCTGCAGAACTCGTCGCGCCCCGGCATCATCGGGCAGCTCCAGTTCGTGGACCTGCAGGGTCTGCCGGACGACTACCTGAACAAAGTCGTGCAACGCGTCTACGCCGTGACCCCGGCCCAGGTGCAGCAGATGGCGCAGAAGAACATCCAGGACGACAAGGCGACGATCGTGATCGCCGGCGACCGCAAGGTGATCGAGGAGCAGGTGAAGACCTATGGGCCGTTGCGGTAGGAGGAGCCGTCGGTAGTCGGTAGCCGATCGTCGGTAGTGTGGCGCGGCGCAACAGCCGCGCCCCGCCACGATCGCCCCGGGCAACCTGGTGGAGGAAGTTCGGGATGCGCTCGGCCTCTCGCGGCGCCTCTTCGGACGGCTGACGGGCTACTCGGAGCGCGCCATCGCGGGATGGGAGGCGGGGCGCGAGCTCTCCGAGGCGAGCCGCCAGCGCATGCTCGAGACGCGGCGGCTGGAGAAGGGGCTCGCCCGCGTGATGAAGCCCGCGCGCATGGCTGCCTGGCTCGAGGAGCCCAACCGCGCCTTTCGAGGATTGAAGCCTCTCGAGGTCATCGAGCGCGGCGAGGTGGACAGGATCTGGCGGATGCTCTTCGAGCTCGAGTCGGGCACGCCGGGCTGACGCGGCCCTGAGCTGGAGGACGCCCCTCACCCCAACCCTCTCCCGGAGGGAGAGGGGGCGGAGCGGTCGAGCATCCACGGCGGCTCGCGTCGCGCGACTTCTGCAAAAACGGGGCAGCGGCGATGGTGGGCGCCGGGCAGGTATCCGGTCGAAACCAGGAACTCCCGCACGATCTCGCCGCCGGTGAATCGGAAGGTCTCGCGGAAGAGCGCGGCCCACTCTTCCGGGCGCCTCGGATGGTGCGCGTCGAGCCAGCGGGCGAAAGAGCCGTGCGACTCCCGGAGCGCCAGGACCCTCCGGGCGTTCTCGATCACGGCGTCCACCTTGAGGCGGTTGCGCACGATCCCGGCGTCCGAGAGCAGCCGCCGCCGGTCGCGCGCGCCGTAGGCCGCTACGACCTCCGGAAGGAAGCCCTGGAAGGCGCGGCGAAACGCCGGCTTCTTCTTCAGGATCATCAGCCAGGAGAGGCCGGCCTGATTGATCTCGAGAGCGAGGCGCTCGAGCAGCCGGTCGTCCCGGCGAATCGGAAAGCCGTACTCGCGGTCGTGGTAGGGGCCGTGGAAGGGGTCGCCGGGAGCGATCTCGCAGTAGGTCGTCGCCATCGGAGGCGACGAGTCTCCGGGCGCGGCGGCCCGGCGTCAAGACGAAAAGCCGGGATCAGTCGCCGGAGGCGGTGTCGTCCAGGTCGCCGATCGGGTCGTCTTCGAGATCCACCAGCACGCGCAGCGTCACCTCGCCGCGGGCCGCGAGCACCATGAGCCACTTCGGGATCTCGGCGGTGGGATCTCGGTTCCAGAGTGAGGCGCCCAGGAGCGCGTCCTCGGCGACTCTCCCCGGCTCGATGCCGGGTAGCGCGCTGGAGGGATGCCTGCTTGCCATGAGACTGCCCCCTTCGTACGGGTTCCACCCGTAGAGGTGCAAGGCGCGTTCCCCAAAAGTGGCACCCAAGTGCCAGATTCGCTTATTGACTCCGATGCAAGGAGATGCGTGGTCTCCGCCGGCCGGCTGCGGCATTTTCGGCGCCGAGCTGACGAGTTTGGTCACTGCCGCGGCGCAGAAAGTGACGTTCGACACCCGGGTCCACTGCCGCGAGGAGCCGCCCCGGAGGCGACGTGTCCCGCGTGATAGACCCGCGCGGGAACGACCCGTTTGCTCTGATCTGCCCGGGCGGAGCGGCGGGAAGCGGTGCCCGTAACCTCGTCTCCGGATGGGCGCTGGCGCGCCTGGGGGTTGGCTTCCCGCGGGAAACGCTCGCCGTCAACGTTCTCGGCCCGTGAACCGGGAGTAATCGCCCTTCACGGCCGGGGCAGCTCCAGGAGTCGGGGCGAGGGCCGGCGCCTCGGCGAACGGATCACCAGGCGCTCCGCCGGAACGCTGCGGTCGAAGACACCCGCGCGGGTGCCGGCATGGAGCTGCGTTCCGGTCGAGTCGATGGCGAGCGACAGCACCCGCGGGTCCGTCAGCCCCTCGTTCCAGGGCCCCCACGTCGCGCCGCCGTCCAGGCTCCGGTACACGCCTCCCATCTGGGCCGCTCCGGCGTAGAGCGTCTGCGGATGAATCGGGTCGATCGCAACCGCCTGCATCGCAAGGACCGACCCTCCTGGGTCCCGCAGGCCGCTGCTCGACTCCCGCCAGCTCGAAGCGCCGTCGGTTGTCTTGAACATGCCGGCGGCGGTCGCAGCGTAGAGGGTGGAAGTGGCCGTCGGATCGACCGCGAGGCCGTTGACTGTATGGGAAGGCAGTCCCGCAGCCTCCCATCGAATCCCGCCGTTGACGCTCTTGTAGACCCCGGAGCGGTCGAGGCCCGCGTACAGGACGCTCGGCGTCTGCGGATCGATCACGATCGCGAGGACGGCCGGGCCGCCGCCCGCGGTCGGGAGACCCGCGATCGTCGCGGTCCACGTCGCTCCCGAGTCCGTGCTCTTGAGCAGGCTCCCCCCGGGCAGGCCGTCGCGGGCAAGACCCGCGTACACGATCCCGGCGTTCGAAGGGTCCACGGCGAGGCTTCGCGGATAGGCCCCGAGACTCCCGCCAAAACTGAGGGCCTCCCAGGTCGACCCTCCGTCGACGCTTCGAAATACGTCGGCGACTCCCTGAGAGCCGGCGTAGACCCTCTGGCCCGTCGGATCGATTGCCAGGCTGAAGACGGGCGAGCCCGCGGGGAGGCTCCCCACGATGCCCCAGGTTGTGCCGCCGTCGAGAGTCTTGTAGAGGTTGCTCGAGGCGCCGGCGTAGACCGCGAGGGAGTCGCGCGGATCGGCGGCCAGGGGCAGGAGCGCGGAGTCGAGCGAGAGGTTGCTCGTCCAGGCGTCGCCGCCGCCCGATGCGGGTTCCTTCGCCAACAGCGTCGAGAGCGCCACTAGCGCCAGACAAGCCGGCAGCGGACCGGGTCGGCCGCGCACTCGAGCCATGCGTCTCAGATCTTACCGTCGCCCACCGGGCTCAGACCATCACGCCGCGGGCGGCGATCAGCCGCTCCGAGAGCGTCGCGTCGCCCGCAAAAGCAATGTGTCGACGGGCCTCGTCCGGGGAGAGAGCGTTGAAGAAGAGCCGCCAGGCGCTGTCCGAGTCCAGGCGCGCGCGCAGGGCCGCATCCGCCGCTTCGCCGCGCCAGAGCGTCCAGTCGGACGCCGTGCGCAGGAGCGACCACGTCCCGCCGGCTTCGCCCGTGATCTCGACGACTACGGCATTGCCCTCGGCCCCGCCGGCGCCGCGCAAGGCCACGGGCAGCGCGTAGAGCGAAAGCTCCAGGACCGGGTGGAGGAAGCGCCGGCTGTCGAGCCCGGGAGCGCCCACCGCGTCGCGGATCTGCGCCTGATGGTGCCAGTGCTCCGTGTACTCGCGTCCGACATCGAACCAGTTCTCCGAAACGGCCTGCCCCGCCCAGGAAACCGGAAAGAGCGCCGGCTCGCGCGGCGGAAGCGACGCGAGGAGCGCCGTCAACGCCGGGCCGGTGGCCTTGAGCAGCTCCATGAGAACGCGCGGAGAGAGGCGCCGCGCCGCGAGGATCCACTCGGCGTTCAAGCGGTTCAGGTAGCCGACGAGGTCCCGGTCGCCGGCGATCGGGGCCTCCGGAGGCGGCAGAGCGTGCCCGTCGCGCTGGAACGAGAGCCGCCGCAGCTGGGTGTCGAGAAGGTGCGCCGCGACGTCGCGCACGCGCCACACGCCGGCGACCGTCGGGCGCTCCCAATCCTCCGGCCGCAGGCTTCGCAGCAGCGCCAGAAGCTCGTCGTGCAACGGGGCGAAGAGGTGCGCCGTATCGATGCGGCCGGCCGGTTCCATTGGTAGATTACTGGCGCGGTGTCCGTCGAGCGGACCCGTTTCCAGAACCCCCTTTCAAACCGTGCGTGCGGTTTTCCCGCACACGGCTTAACGATCGTCTTCTCATGCTGCCTTCGCAGTTCCGGGGTAGCGGATCGTCCCGACAAGCCGATGGAGTCCGAGTTCTGTCACGAATCGTGCCGGAGGCCACTCTCGGTTCCTGAAACGTCGATGTCGTTCTCCTCGGTGCTCGGACATCAGCCGCACCAAGCGTTGGTTGACGTACGAGTCCACCTGCTGAAACTTCGCCGACGCATTCCCTGTCCGAAAGTAGTTACCCCAACCACGCAGAACAGGATTGAGTTCCCGGATGACTTCCCGGATGTCCTTCATCCCTGCTCTGCGCCGACGGTCCGTTAGCTCCCGAATCCGATCCCGGACATGGCTCATCGCCTTCGGTGAAGGCCACCGAAACAGGTACGTACGCCCTTTAAAGTGCGAACGCACAATCCGCAGGTAGCACCCCAGGAAAACGAATCCTTCTTTGCCGAGCCCAAGCTCGACAATCCGGGTCTTCTCCGGATGCAGCTCCAGGCCCAGACCCGCCAGAATCTGCCCGATCCGCCGTAACGCCTCCTGCGCCTGTGCCCGGCTACGGCACAGCACGACGAAGTCATCCGCATAACGGACCAGGATGCCCAGGTGACGGTACTCCCGCCCCCACGCCTCATCCAGCACGTCGAGGTAGATGTTGGCCAGAAGCGGCGAGATCACCCCGCCTTGAGGAGTCCCCGTAACGGGCCGCCTCACTTCTGCCCCCTCCATCACCCCGGCCTTGAGCCACTGCCGCAAGAGCTTCAACACCCGCCGGTCCGATATCCGCCGTGAGACAAGCTCCAAGAGCTTCTGCTGGTCTATCCGGTCGAAGAACTCACGGATATCCCCGTCCACGACGAATCGGTGACCACGACCCCCGTTGACTCGGATCGTCTCCAGCGCGCCGGTTGCCCCCCTCTTTGGCCGGAATCCAAAGCTGCACGCCTTGAACCCCGCTTCGAAGATAGGCTCGATGACAAGCTTGGTTGCCGCTTGCACCACCCGATCGCGCACCGTCGGTATCCCTAACGGCCGCTTCCCACCGTCCCCCTTCGCGATGTACCGCCGCCGTACCGGCTGCGGTCGGTACCGACCCTCTCGCAGACGCCCGGCAATCTCCTCCAGGAATGCCTCGACGCCCGCCTGCTCGATCGCCGACAGAGTCTCTCCATCGACACCGGCAGCTCCACCGTTACCTCGGACTCGTCTCCATGCTTCCGCCAGGACGTCACCCCGGCTGATCCGGTCGTACAACGCGTGGAAACGACGCCCCCCGCTCCGCTTGGCAGCCAAGAAAAGTCCGCGCTGGAGTCTTCGTACTTTCTCATCGGGGTTGTTGGACCTTCCGGTCATGCCCTCGCACTTACCCCCAGTCGCGGACGCGACGAAAGCAGGACCCCTTCCCTCCAGTGACTTCTCGCCACCTTCCTCGGTACTACGAGCCCCTCGGACTCCCTCCCGGCACGGCCCCACTTCACCTTCCGGCTTATAGGTGCCGCCTTCGCCCAACGTGGACTGCCGAGTAGGGCCTCTCCTGTTCCGCATCAGACCTTCACCGCGTGCCGCCTTCCGTACCCCGGAAGTGTCCTGCGCGCCTCCGGTCCCTCTCGCGCAGTCTCTTGCCTTCGCCCTGAAATGACGGGCTCGGCCACTCCGCCTTTCGGCTCCTCTCTCACGGGGCTGCAAAGTTCACGCTTCCGCATTGCGGCCCGCAGCTTCGCTCCCCTCCCGCAGACCATATGGCCCACTGAGGGCTTTCGACGCTCCGCTCAGACGCCAAGATCTCTCCCAACGCCCGGAGCCCGCTACGCAGCGCACCGGCTTGCTTACCGCGGCGGGACTCTCACCCGCTGGCCTGATACAGCTCCCCAAACCACTGCCACCTGGTCCAGGTTCAGGACGCAACATTGGGCGAGTCTACGCGCTGGAGGAAATGGGAGACGTCGCGATCAGCCCGTGCCGACCTCGCTCCGCGCTAGAGGCAGCGAAGGATGCGAGGCGTCTGGTCCAGGACGAGCGTGAAGCTGCCCAGGGGCTGGCTGTCGTCCAGGCGGAGAACGGTGAGCGTCATCGTCCTGCCCCGTACGAGGCCGGAATACCGGGCCGGACGCTTTTCCGGCTCCCAACCCTCGAAGACGACGGGAGGCGTGAACCACCAGGTTCCGAGGAGGTCGAAGCGGCCGGAAGGGTCGACGAGGAAGGGCTCGTCGACGGAGCCGGCGGCGCAGTCGAACTCGACTTCGGCGCCCGCAGGCGA
>JBOGJK010000054.1:0-3551 GCA_050745345.1 Thermoanaerobaculia bacterium | reverse complement strand
CTCGGCGAAGTCGCGGCGCTTGCGGGCGGCGTTGCGGGCTTCGATCCGCGCCTCGATCTCCTCGGGGAGCGCCTCGGGGGCCTCCGGCAGGACGCCGAAGACGCGGTCGGCCCACGCCAGGGCCGCCTTCGCCTCGGCGGCCCCGTCCGCGCCGAGAGTTCCCTCGTCGATCGCGACGTTGACCTCGCGCAGGAACGTGAAGAGCGCCCCCTGCGCGCCGGCGGTGTTCAGGTCGTCATCCATCGCGGCGGTGAACTCTTCGCGCAGCCTCGCCGAGCGCTCGGACGACGGAAACTCCCCGGCGACGGACTTGCCCGACGCGGCCACCTCGTCGAGGCGCGCCGCGGCCGAGCGCAGCCGGTCCACGGCCGCCGCCGCGCCGGCCAACCCCTCCCATGTGAAGTTCAGTTTCTTGCGGTAGGGCACCGAGAGGAAGAGGTAGCGCACGGCTGCCGGATCGTCGCGCCGGGCGAGCACGTCCGCGAGCGTGTAGAAGTTCCCCTTCGACTTGGACATCTTCTCGCCGTCCACGATCAGGTGCTCGGCGTGGAGCCAGATGTCGACGAAGGGCTTCCCCGTCGCGCCCTCGCTCTGGGCGATCTCGTTCTCGTGATGCGGAAAGATGTTGTCTACCGCTCCGGTGTGGATGTCGAAGCGTTCGCCGAGGTACTTCATGCTCATCGCCGAGCATTCGATGTGCCAGCCCGGACGGCCCGGCCCGAAAGGCGAGGGCCAGGAGGGCTCCCCGGGCTTGCCCGCCTTCCAGAGGACGAAATCCTTGACGTCTTCCTTCTCGTACTCGTCGTCGGCGACTCGCTCGCCACGTCGCGTCTGCGAGAGGTCGATTCCGGAGAGCTTCCCGTATCCTTCGAAGGAGGCGATGCGGAAGTAGACCGAGCCATCCGACTCGTAGGTGTGCCCGCGCTCGCGGAGCCTCTCGATCAGCACGATCATCTCGGGGATGTGCTCGGTGGCTCGCGGGTATCTCTCCGCCTTCTCGAGGTTCAGGGTCGCGATGTCCCGGAAGAAGGCCTCGATGTACTGCGCGGTGAAGTCGTTCAGAGAGAGGCGGGCCTGCGCGGCCCCCCGGATCGTCTTGTCATCCACGTCGGTCAGATTCATGATCTGGGTCACGCGCAGCCCTCTGGCCCGCAGGTGCCGCCGCAGCACGTCCTCGAAGACGAACGTGCGGAGGTTCCCGACGTGGGGCACGTTGTAGACAGTCGGCCCGCACGTGTAGAGGCGCACGTGACCCGCCTCGAGCGGCGCAAGCTCCACGAGGCTGCGCCCCAGCGTGTTGAAAAGCTTCACCAGACCCCCCGCGCCTGCGTCTTCTCGATCTTGCGCCGGGTCAGCTCCCGCTTCAAGCCGCGAAGCCGGTCGACGAACAGGATGCCGTTCAAGTGGTCGATCTCGTGGCAGAGCGCGCGCGCGAGCAGACCCGTCCCCTCCAGCTCCCGTTCGGCGCCGGAAGGGTCGTGGAACCGAACTCGCACCTTCGCCGGGCGCGTGACGCGCTCGGAGAAGTCGGGGATCGAGAGGCAGCCCTCCTCCTCCCTTTGCTCCCCCGAGGCCTCCACGATTTGCGGGTTGACGAGCGCGATCCGGGCGTTCGGGTCGGCGCCAACCGACAGGTCGATGACCGCGACACGCAGGTTGACGCCGATCTGCGGGGCGGCCAGGCCGATTCCCGGGGCCGCCCGGCAGGTCTCGAACATGTCCGCGGCCAGCCCCGCGATCTCCGCGGAGGCGGGCTCGGCCGGCTCGTTGGCTGCGAGCAGATGCGGGTCGCCCCACTTGACGATGTCGCGGATCACGGGCGGGGTGTCCTCCCCCGTCCCAGAATGTCCCCGCCGGGGTACAAGAAAGGCCGGATGCCGCCGCGGACACTCTTCATAAGTCCTTCATTCAGAGCATATTTCGGTGCTTCTGGCAAGCTCTCCCAGTGGCACGTTAATCGCTCTTTCAGAAGGCTCGGAGGTCGAGCAAGAAGATGAGAGTCAAACGCGGCGGTCTTCTGGCAGTCGGGATCGCGTTGGCCGTGACGGGCCAGGCGGCGGGCCAGAGCGGAAGCCCGCGCGGAGGCTATTCCTACATGCGCGAGGTCAGCGGCGAGGTGACCGTGGATTCGCGCTGGAACGGCCGGGTCGAAGCCAGCCGCAACATGCCCATCTCGGTCGGAGACGAGGTCTCGGTCTCCGGCTCCGGCCGGGCGGAGATCGCGCTGGCCGACGGCAACGTGCTCTACCTCGGAGGGGGCGCCCGGGCCCGGTTCGACTCGCTGCGAGACCAGCAGGGGGAATACGACTCGTTCTCGATGATCCGCCTGGAGGAGGGCTCGCTCATCCTCGCTGTCACCGGCTCCGACGAGGGCGCGATCCCGCGCATCGACACGGAGGACGCCACGGTGTACCTGAAACGGGGCGACCGGGTGCGGGTCAACTACGACCCGAAGCGGGGCACCGTCGTCATCGCCCGGGCCGGAAGGGCGGAGGTCCGCACGCGGGAAGGGACCTATCCGCTGCGCGCGGGCGAGTACCTGATAGTCCGCGGCGAGGAAGAGCCGGAGATCGCGCGCGGCGCCTTCTCCCGCGACCGCTTCGACGTGTGGGCCTACGACCGCTACGAGTCCACGTTCCAGACGCGCAGCGCGTCGGCGCAGTACGTCGACGAGGATTACTCGAGCGACGTCGCCGCCCTCGACGGCTACGGCGACTGGGATTACAGCGACACGTACAGCAGCTACGTCTGGCGACCCCGGGTCGCCTACGGCTGGAGCCCCTACTCCTACGGCTCCTGGTACTACACGCCGGTCGGCCTGACCTGGTGGTCGTACGACCCGTGGGGCTGGTATCCGTTCCACTACGGCAACTGGTTCTTCGACGCGTCGTGGGGAAGCTGGTGCTGGGCCCCGGCCTACGTCTACTCGCCGGCCTGGGTCTACTGGGCCTATTCACCCGGCTACGTCGGCTGGTGCCCCGTCGGCTGGTACTCCTTCTACTCCCCCTGGTACGGCAGTTACTACCGTCACTGGGGATGGACAGGGCGCGGCGGCGTCTACCTGTCGGTCCACGGCACCTACGCGACGCGCACGGTGGATTTCCGCGGCTGGAACTTCGTCGGCTCCGGCGGGTTCGCGCGCGGCGCCGGGCGCATGGACGTGATCCCGGGCTCGCGGATCGCGGGCCGCCTCGGGACGACGGTGGCCGTCTCCTCGCGGCCGATCGTCGTCGCCGCGCGCCCCGGAGAGGCCGGGCAGGCCGTGCAGAGCTACGTCCGGGAGGCGCCCCGCGCGATCGAGCGGACGGCGGCGGCCGACTCCGGGCGTCTTGCCCCTGTGCTGGCCCGCGAGCGCGCGCTTCCCGCCGACACGGTCGAGGCGATGCGCGGACGCGGCGTGCTCGCCGAGCGGGGGCGGCTGGCGGGGCCAGGAGTGGCGGACATCGCGCCGCGCGGGGCCCCCGTGGACCGGATTCGAACAATCGAGATGCGCGCCGGCGAAGGGACGGCCGCGACCTTCGGCCGCGGGCGCGAGGCGGGCGGCGCGCGCG
>JBOGJK010000053.1:0-2423 GCA_050745345.1 Thermoanaerobaculia bacterium | reverse complement strand
GCGTCCGCCCACGACACCGGCCGCGGCGCCGAGACGATCCCCCGCGGCGGGAGCTTCGCCGCCTCCGAGACGGTCAGGAAGCGGCCGCCGCCGCGGGCAAGCGCGCCCTCGACGAAGCGCTCGATATTCGCGGATCGGGCCTGTGGCCCGCCGCCCGAACCAGGTCCTGGCGGTGGGGGGGCTCCCCCACGCGCTACTGGACAAAGAGCGGGCTATCAGCACGTGGACGGGACGTCTTTCGCCGCCCCGATCGTCTCGGCGATCGCCGCGCAGATGCTGGAGGCGAATCCGTCGTTGACGCCCGAGGCGGTCAAGCACCTGTTGATCGCGACCTCCGGGCGCATCCCCAGGGCGCCCGTCGCGCGGCAGGGCTTCGGGGTCGTCAACGCGCGGCGAGCCCGTCGAGGCGGCGGCGCGGGAGCGCCACGCGGCATCACGCACGGCATTCGGAGGCCCGCGCCTGGAGGGAGACCGCCTCGTCTTCACCTTTCACGACGACGCGGCGGAGAAGGTGTCGGTCGTGGGCGACTTCAACGGCTGGGACGGGCCGGGGACTCCCCTTTCCCGCGAGGCGAACGGCGTCTGGAGGGTGGAGATCCCGGCTCCCGGCGCGGGCCGGTACCGCTACAAGCTCCTCGTGGATCACGACGCGCTGGGTCGAGGACCCCGGCAACGGCGCCCGGGAGCCCGACCCCTTCGGCGCCTTCAACTCCGTCGTCGTGGTTCCGGCCCGTTCCTAGCAGGCGTCGGAGTCGATCATCCGCAGGTCCCAGTCGGCGATATCGAGCAGGTGCCGACCACCGAGGACCCAGTCCTTCTCCAGCATGTAGTCGCGAACGGGCCGAATCAGAATGCGCTGCCGCGCGGCGGTGGCGCCAGCCGCCTCCGCGATCCGACGGAAGCCGGCATCCTGGAGAATCGCTCGCGCGTCGTCCGACAACGTGGCCGACCATACGGTCAGGTCCCCAAACCCTCCGCACTCGATCGCCGCACGGAGCAGATCTCCCCGCACCTCCCCCCTGCTCGCTTCCCAGTCCACGATGTTGGTCCCCCGTCTGCCGGGGAAGATCGACGCCTGCAGGACGAGATACCCATCGAGCCGCCCGGCGTCTTTCCAGAAGAGAAACCGATAGCACGAGAACGGGTTGCGGAAGCGCCAACCGAAGTATTGCGGGTCCCTCACGTGACGGATCCGCCCGTCGGTAGCGATCCGCCCGACCAACTCCGCCATGGCCTCGGGATCCGGTGTCCGGGAAACGGAAACAGGGCTCCCGCCGGACCCCGCCCGGTTCGCACCGCGGGCGTCGAGACGCTCGAAGGGTCGCCGCCGCATCGTCCTCCCGGCGGCGGACAGTCGCCTCACGGACTGCCACGCATCCCGGGCAACGCGCAGCCGCCTCGCGTACTGCCACACACGCCGGGAGAGCCCGTGCCTCCACGCGGCGACTTCGCGGACACGGCGCGCGATTCTTCTCCCTCTCGATTCCCAACGCATCGGCTGTACGGACCCGAGGGCACGCCATCCCATCGCCGCCAATCCGAGAGAAGTAATCACGCCCGGGTTGAGGTTGAAGATATAGCTGTAACCGCGCTCGGCGGCGGCGGCGAGAGCGGCTCTCGTCAGCATCCGGAAGATTCCGCGGTTGCGATGCTCCGGGGCAATGATCAGGTCCCCGCCGCAGAGGCTCACCAGTTGCTGGGTGGGCCGACCGATCAACCACTTGGAGCCGTACAAACCTCGCATGCCAACCACTTCGCCCGCGTGAACGGCCAGGTAGATCAACGCCGTGTTCACGTACGGGTTGCGCACGTACTTCCAGTCCAGATAGGCCGCGTACACGTCCGGGTCCAGGTCCGGACCCCAGAACTGCGTTTGAAGGGCGAAGATCTGGCTTCGGAGGGCCGGCCGGTACGCGACGACCTCGTAGTCCGTTTGGCCGGGGAGTGTCCGATCCGCCAACGACGTTCTCCGACGGCCCCGGCCTATGCCCCGCGGCGTCTCTCGATGAAGCGCAGGATGTCAGCCACTGTGTTCCACTCCTTCCGCAGGTCGACGGCCGTCACGTCGAGCGGCGAACCGATCTCACCCTCGATCCAGACTGCCAGGTGCAGGAGACCGAGCGAGTCCAGGAGGCCCGACTCCAGCAGCGGCGTGTCGTCGGTCAGCTCGCCCTCTGGTTCCCTTTCGAACTCGCGCAGCCTGCCGAGGACGAACCCCGCGAGGCGCTCACGCGCGCTCATGCGCTCCCCTCGAGACCTCCGCCCAGCTCGTCGGTTCGGCCATCCCGACCACGACATTGCGCGGGCCAACGAACGGCCTGCGCCCGTGTGCCGCCAGCATGTTGTCCAGCATCAGGACGTCCCCTTCCTTCCAGGGAAGCGCCACCTCCTCTTCCAGATAGGCGCCGCGGACCGCGCTGAGG
>JBOGJK010000052.1:0-5441 GCA_050745345.1 Thermoanaerobaculia bacterium | reverse complement strand
CGTTCACGGGCCTCTCTCCGCACGCGGACCCGTCCCCGGAAGGCTCCCGCCTCTGGTGGACGACCGCCGCTCACGAAGACCTCGCCGGTTGGGCCCTCTTCCGCGAAGAGGTGCTGCCCGACGGCCGCATCGCGCGCACCGGCCCGGAGATCGTCCCCGCCTCGGAGGCGGCGGCCGACTCCTTCCGCTACGTCTACCTCGATCCGGCGACCCGCCCCGCGACGTACTACCGGTACACGGTCTGGGCGGTCACCGGCGACGGCCTGCTCGTGAAGGCCTTTTCCGCCACCCTCCGCACGCCGGAGTAAGCTTTCCCGAAGGGATGACACGACTGGGGAGGCCCGGGAGCCTCCCCCCGGGAGTTCCACCGATGAGATCGAGCAAGAAGATCCGGCGGGAGCCGGACGTCGGCAGAATCATCGACCGCACCATCGTGCGTCTCTGGGACACGATCGAGGAGCTGGAGGCGCTGAACCCGGCCGAGCTCCACTTCTACCGGGTCGCGGTCTTCGGGAGCGCCCGGCTGGCGGCGTCGGACCGGGAGTACGGCGAGGTGCGCCAGCTCGCCTCCCGCCTGACGGAGTTGAACTGCGACATCGTGACGGGCGGCGGGCCGGGCTTGATGGAGGCCGCCAACGAGGGGGCGGCCTCCTCGCGCGGCGTGCGCAAGACCCGCTCCTACGGCCTGACGATCGCGATCCCCTACGAGAAGGCGAATCCCTACCTGGACAGCGTGACGGCGCACCGGACCTTCTTCTCGCGGCTGCACCACTTCGTGCGCATGTCGCAGGCCTTCGTGATCTTCCCGGGGGGGATCGGCACGGCGCTGGAGTTGATGATGGTCTGGCAGCTCCTCCAGGTCGGCTTCATGACCGAGCGCCCCGTGGTCCTGGTGGGCGAGATGTGGGATGGGCTGGTCGAGTGGATGCTGCGCGAGATGGTGCCGCGGCGCCTGGTCAACGCCGAGGATCTGGAGCTCGTTCACGTCACGACGACGGTCGACCAGGTCGTCGCGATCATCCAGAAGCACAAGGAGAGGTTCGACGCGGCGCGGGAGATGCTCATTCTCGAGCGGCGCCGCGCCGCCCGCGCAAAGGAGGATCCGCCGCCGGCCGTTGCGCCGGCCGAGGCCGGGCAGGGATGAGGCGGGGGGTCAGCTCCTCGAAGTCGCCGCAGGCCGACCGCGCCGCGGGGCGCGCCTCTTCGGCCGGACTCTCCCGATCTGCTCCCGGACGATCTCGCGGTGGTCAAAGGCGAAGGAGAGCCGCCGCAGCTCGGCCCGCGTGAACCAGCGAGCCTCCGCCGCGTCGTCGCCCCCCCGGACCCTGCCGCCGACCGGGCGGGCGGCGTAGAGAACGGTCACGTTGTGTCCGCGGGGGTCGCGGTCCGGCGCCGAGTAGACACCGAGCAACGCTCCGACCCGAACGGAGAG
Organism: Thermoanaerobaculia bacterium; assembly: GCA_050745345.1. GTDB lineage: Bacteria > Acidobacteriota > Thermoanaerobaculia > UBA5066 > Gp7-AA6 > DATBFU01. Next base: position 4,009 of record JBOGJK010000052.1, on the reverse strand, counting down.
CCCCGTTTCCTCCCGCGCCTCCCGCGCGCAGCAGTGCTCGGTCGTCTCCTTCCACTCGCAGAAGCCACCCGGCAGGCCCCATCGGCCCCGGAAGGGGGGCCTCCCGCGCCTGACCAGCAGGAGCCGCCCCTGGCGGTCACGGATCCAGGCGTCCACCGTGAGGCGCGGGTACCTGAGGCTCTTGTAGGGATTTGGCACGTCGCTTCCTTTCGAAGGTGGGTCAGGTCTTGATTCTTTACTCGATTACAGATTCAAGACCTGACCCCGTACTTCTCGAAGAACTCCCGGATCTCCTCGGCGGGGCGGTTGGTGACCAGCTCCGCCGGCGTCTCGCCGTACCAGTCGCGCGGGAGCCGCGAGGCGTACGGCTCCTCCAGGAACCGGCCGCAGATCAGGACGATGACCCCCCGGTCCGTCTCGCTGCGGATGAGCCTGCCCGCGGCCTGGACCACCCGCGTCATCCCCGGCTGCAGGTAGGCGTAGTCGAAGCCCGCCTCCTCCTTCTCGTCGAAGTAGCGGCGCAGCAGCTCCCGCTCGAAGGAGACCTGGGGCAGGGCCGGCGAGACGACGAAGACGCCGGAGAGGAGCTCGCCCGGGTAGTCCACTCCCTCCGCGTACATCCCTCCCGAGACGGCGAAGAGGAGAACGCCGTCGGACGGCGGAGAGGAGAGCGCCTGGAGGATCTGCTGGCGCTCGAAGTCGGAGAGGTCCGGCCTCTGCAAGAGCAGGCGCGCCCGCGTGGGGGGCATCTTCGCGGCCACTTCCGTCAGGAAGCGGTACGACGGGAAGAGGACCAGATCGTTGCCGGAATGGGCGCCCGACATGTCCGCGACGAGATTCGCGATGCGGCCGTAGTTACGGTCGCGCGCCGCAAACGTCGTGCGCACCTGCGGCAGGATCATCACCTTGCGGTTCTCGGGGGGGAAGGGAGGCGGGAGCGACAGGGAGGAGGTCCGGTCCCGCTCCAGCCCCAGCACGCGCGCGATCGCTTCGGGAGGCGTCAGCGTCGCCGACATCAGCACCGAGGCGGAGGCCTGCCGGAAGACGGGCGCCACCGCTCGCGCGGGATCCAGGCAAACCAGGGCGAGCCGGATCCCCGCCGGCCGCCGCTCGACGACACAGGTAAAGTCGGGGCCGTAGAGGCCGAGGACTGCGGCGAAGCGCTGCAGCGCGTAGTGGGCCTCGAGCACCGGGTCGTCCACGAGGGCCAGGCGCGTCTCCCGCTTCCAGGCCAGGTAGCGGGCGAGCTTGGGCTCCCACTCGGCCCTCAGCGCCTGGATCGGCTCGATCGGCGGGGAGGTCTCGGCGATCGCCTCCCCGTCGGGCAGCTCCCCGGCCGCACGCTCCAGCAGCGCGAGCAGCTCCTCGAGCGACCGCCCGAGGTCGGCGAAGATCTCCCCGGGCTGCAGGGCGAGGCGGTTAGCGAGCGAGCGCAGCTGCTCCTCGAGAAGCTCCGGCGAGAAGATCTGGCGAGCGCGGTCCGGCAGGTTGTGCGCTTCGTCGATGACCAGGATCACGTCGCGGAGCTCCTCGCCAGCCAGATGCCGCAGGGCCACACCCGGCTCGAAGACGTAGTTGTAGTCGGCCACGATCGCGTCCGCGCGCTCGGCGAGCTCGAGCTGCACCTCGAAGGGACAGACCTCCTCCCGCCTCGCCTCCTCGAAGACCGTGTCGGGATCCAGATGCGCGTAGGAGTCCTGAAGCCTCCCCAGGATGTTCGACCGCGCCATCTTGTCGGGGTAGTCGCGGGCGAAACGGCAGAAATCCTCGTGGCAGAGGATCCGGTCGTTGGCGCACATCTTCTCCTTGGCGCGGACCTGGAGCGTGCGGAAGGCGCGCTCGTTCATGGCGACGAGCGCCGAGACCGCCATCTTCTGCTGGAGCGTCTTGGAGGTCAGGAAGACGACCTGCTTTCCCTGGCGCAGACCCTCGGCCAGCGCCGGATGGAGCGCCGCCGCGGTCTTGCCGGAACCGGTGGGCGATTCGGCGATCAGGTTCTCCCCTTGCCGGACCGCCGTCTGGACGGCTTCCATGAGCTTGCGCTGGATCGGCCGGGGCGCCGTGTGCGGAAAGGGGAGGCGGTCGGCGGCTTTGGCCTTGCGCTGCCGGGTCTTCTCCTGGGCCCTCCAGATCGCAAGCAGCCGGGCCAGGCGCCTCTCAAGGTCGCGGCCGGTCTCCTCGTCCCAGGGAACCTCGATCGAGACCTCCTCTCCCGTCTCGATATCCACGTAGACGAGCGCCCCGGAGACGCTCGGGTGCCCGAGGCGACGCCAGAGGTAGCAGTAGGCAACGAGCTGCCGGCGGTCCCGCTCGAAGGCGTACCCGGAGGGACGGATGCCATCGACCGAGAGGTTGGTGGACTTGAACTCCTCGATCAGCCAGACGCCGGCCTGGCGCTCGAGGCAGCCGTCCAGCCGGCCCGTCAGGACGGCCGTCCAGTCCTCGACGGGGATCCGGGCCTGCAGGTGCACCTCGGCCCGATACCCCTCGTGCCGGTCCCGCCGCAGGGCGACCACCCGCGAGTGGACCTGCGTGCCCAGGCCGAGCCGCCGCCAGCCGTCTCCGCGGTCGAAACCGACCCGGCGGAAGCCCTCCTCCTCGGCGAGCTCGCGGACGGACACCTCGAAGAGCTTCGCGGCCTGGTCGAATCGCACGGCGCTCGATTATAATTTCCAGATGGGAAGCTGCCGGACGGGAGGCCGCCTGCTGGCCGCGCTGGGGATCCTCATGCTTCTGCCGGCAACAGCACCGGCCGGATCCTCCGCGACGTCCCGAAACCGGCCGCGCGCCGCCGCTCCGGCGCCGAAGACGCTCGACGAAGCTCTCGCGCTCGCGGTGCGGAGGCCGCCCGCCCCGGAAACCGGCGTCTCGATCGCGATAGCGGAGCTCGAGACGGGCCAACCCGTCTACGAGCGCAATCCACAGACGCCCGAGACGATCGCCTCCGTCACCAAGCTCTTCTCGACGGCCGCGGCGCTGCACTTCCTCGGCCCCGACTACAGGTTTCGGACGACCTTCTGGCGGCGCGGCGACCTATATGACGGAACGCTCGTCGGGTCGCTCCTGGTCGTCGGGGGAGGGGATCCCAACATCTCGGGGCGCTTCTACGGGGACGACTACAACGCCGTCTTCGACCAGTGGGCCGAGGGGCTCGCCCGGGCAGGCGTGCTCCGGGTGTCGGGAGACCTCATCCTGAACGCGTCGTTCTTCGACTCGGTCGGCCGGCACCCGGAATGGCGCGCGGGGCAGGAGGCGCGCTGGTACCAGGCGCCGATCTCGGCCCTGTCCTACAACGACAACGTGGTCCTCGTGTCGATCCGGCCGGGCTCGAAGCCGGGCCGGCCCGCCGCGGTCTGGATCGAGCCGCAAACGACGATCGTGCGGCCCGTATCCCGCGCGCGCACGGTGCGTCGCGGCAGGCCGCTTCTGGCAGTGCGGCGCTCCTTCGGCTCGGACGCCGTGACCGTGTCTGGGACCGTGCCATCGCGAGCCCTCTGGTGGTCGACACCGGTCGCGATCGACGACCCGCCGGCCTTCTTCGGGTCGGTTCTGCGCAACCGGCTGGAAAACGCCGGCATCCCGCTGCTGGGGCAGATCGTCGAGAGGGAAATCCAGCCGGATAACTCCTGGACCCTGGTCGCGGAGACCGAGTCCGGGCTTCTGCCGAGCCTCGCTGTGACCAACAAGAGGAGCCAGGGGTTCTACGCGGAGCAGGTGTTCAAGACGGTGGCGGCCGAGAAAAACGGTGCCGGGAGCTGGCCGAGCGCCCTTGTGGTCCAGAGGGAGTTCTTGACAGCGATCAGCCTGGATCCCGCGCGCTACGACCTGCGGGATGGCTCGGGCCTGTCGCCGCAGAACCGGGCCTCGGCTGGCGATGTGGTGGCCTTCCTCCGGGCGATGGACGCCCACCCGTACGGGGCTCAGTGGAAGGCAACGCTGGCCGTCTCCGGTGACCCGGAGGGGACACTGCGCCACCGGCTCCGGACCCCCGAGATGGCCGGCCGGGTTC
>JBOGJK010000051.1:0-1639 GCA_050745345.1 Thermoanaerobaculia bacterium | reverse complement strand
CGGCCATGCCCTCCCTCCAGGACTGGATCGACCTGGCGCGCTCGACTTTCCACGCCGTGGGGCGCGAGGACCTCTCCGGCCTCTATGCCCTCGACTGGCCGCAGGCGAAGGCGAAGCTCATCGCAGGGCAAGGCGAGGAGGTCGAGCGCGCCGGGGGCCGCCTGAAGCGCTTCTTGCGAACCGCCAACGCGGTCCTCTACGGCCTCTCCCGGCGTCTCGCTCCGGCGCGGCGTGTCCTCTTCGGCCTCGTCCTGCTCTGCCTCCTTCTCTCCTTCGAGGGGCGCCTGGACTTCCAGACCGAGCGCGTCGAGGGCGCGGTGCGCAAGGTCACGGTGTACGGCCTCTACTTCGACAACGCCCTGCTCTGGCTGGCGCTGCTGCTGCTCGGGCTCCTGCTCGCCATGGAGCTTGTGGACAAGATCAACTACCGCGACGAGCTCGAGCTCGCCCGCGAGCTCCAGGCGAGCCTCATCCCGAAGGCGCTCCCGGAGCCGCCGGGGCTTGAGCTTGCGGCGCACAACGAGATCGCCAACATGGTGGGGGGCGACATCTTTGACTTTGTGGAGTTGCCCGACGGGCGTCTCGCCCTTCTCTTCGGCGACGCCTCGGGGCACGGCATGGCGGCCGGGCTCGTGATGGCGGTGGCGCATGCGGCCTTCCGCACGCAGCTCGACCGAGACCCGGCGCCGGTCGCGATGTTCGCCGCGATGAACCGGATCCTCTGCCGCACGGGGACTCCGCGCGCCTTCTTCGGCGGCGTGTACCTGCTCTTCTCGCCGGACGGCGCCTTCACGGGCAGTGTCGCGGGGCATCCGCCGGCGCTGCGCTTCGGGAGCGACGGAGCGCTGCGCGGCCGCGTTGGGCAGGGGGCCTACCCGCTGGGCATCAAGCCGGAGCTCTCCTGGGCGATCGAGAGCGGGACACTCTCGGCGGGGGAGCTGCTGCTGCTCTGCTCCGACGGCGTCACGGAGGCACACGATGCTGCCGGCAACGAGTATGGAGAAGCGCGCCTGCTGGCTTTGCTGCCGCGCCTGGCGGGACTGCCGACCGCGAGCCTCGTCGCGGCGCTCGCTTCCGACGTTAGGCACTTCCGCGCGGGCCGCTCGCCCGAGGACGACGTCTCGTTGGCCGCGGTGCGGATCAAAGCTTGATTTTCAGCACGACCGGCTCCTGAAGCCGGGAGGGATCGAAGGCGCCGGTCTTCTCGTCGTAGAGCGCCCACTGGCTCTTGCCGACGAAGTGGAAGTCGTCCCGACGGCGACGCCCAACGTCGGCTCGGCGAATTCCGGGTCGTTCATGTCGAGAATCTCCCCCCCGCACGACCCGGTCGCCCGCGGCGTCGAGCTCGAGTCTCGCGACGCGATGTGGCGCGATGCCGTTCTGCGTGACGACGATCCACCGGCCCGAGACGCAGAGGCCGTCGATGCCGAGAAGCGGCACGTCCGGCGGGGCCGTCACTTCGCGGCGCTTTCGGTCCGCAGGGCGAGGTCGTTGGCCGCGTGCGGCCTGCCGTCCGAGGGGAGCGGGTAGCGCCCCGCGAGACTTCCCGTCGCGAGATCGAAGGCGTAGAGGGCGCTCGATCCCTCCTGGCTCTTCTCGAAGCCCGCCATCTGCGGCAGCGCGGCGCTGCCGGCCCACA
>JBOGJK010000050.1:0-1942 GCA_050745345.1 Thermoanaerobaculia bacterium | reverse complement strand
GGCTTCACGGCCGACTTCTTCGCGGACAACGCCGGCCGGGCGGCCTGGCTGCGCCACCTGCGCGCCTGCCTGGCACGGCGGCTCTCCCGCCTCAACGACCTCTTCCGCGGCTTCTTCCCCAGCCAGGGCTTGGCCGCGGCCCTCCCCCTGCCCGCCGGCGGCGACGCTGCCTCGCTCTCCCCCGAAGAGAAGTCCCGCTCCCTCTCGAGCGGAGGCCTTTCGGCCTCCGACCGCTTTCTCTTCGCGGCCTTCGCCGAAGAGCGCCGTTATCCGGCCGAGGCCGTCATCTTCCGCGAGGGAGACGCCGGGGACGCCCTCTACGCCGTGGCGCAGGGGCGCGTGCGCATCTCGCGGCAGCTCGCCGGGGGCGAGGAGGCCTTCGCGATTCTGCCGCCCGGCGAGATCTTCGGCGAGATGGCGATCCTCGATCCCGAATCCCCCGGCCGCTCGGCCGACGCTCGCGCCCACGAGGAGACAGTGCTGCTCGCTCTGGCGCGCTCCCGCTTCGAGAAGCTCGAGCGGTCGGACCCGGAAGGGTGCGCGGACCTCTCGGCGCTGCTGTGCCGGCTGGCCGCGCGGCGGTGTGTCGAGACCGCGGAGCGCCTGGCGCGCTGGAGGATGATGGCGGGACCGGGCTGAACGCCAAACCGTTAGGCGCGCGAAGGTTGACGCCTATACGCCAATGGCGTATATTTGCGCGGTGGTCTTTCTCGAGACCAGTGTCTTCACGGCACGGATTGATCGGTTGCTGGGTGATGAGGGATATCGGGCGCTTCAGGCCCACTTGGTTCGGCAGCCGACGGCCGGCGACGTGATTGCCGGTACGGGTGGCCTGAGAAAACTGGGCTGGGGCACTGTAGGACGGGGAAAGCGCGGTGGCATCAGGGTGATCTACTTCTGGCACCCGGGTTCAAGACGGATCCTGATGCTTTTTGCCTTTGCCAAGAATGACGCGTCAGACCTCACGGCCGAACAGAAGAGGGTGTTGCGACGAATCGTCGAGACGGAGTACCCATGAAGTACGAGTTGTTCGAGGAGCTTCGTCAGAGCGTGAGCGAAGGCGGCGCGATTTTCCGCGGCCGGCGCAAGGCGTCGCACACGTTCGAGGTCGGCGAGCCTGATGTGCGGGCCGTTCGTCGAGAGTACCGGTTGAGCCAGGCGAAGTTCGCGGCGTTGATGGGCATTAGCCCGGGCACGCTGCGTAACTGGGAGCAGGGGCGCCGAAAGCCCGAGGGGAGCGCCCGAATTCTTCTGAGAATTGTGGCCAAGCACCCGGAGGCGGTTCTTGACGTGGTCAGCAGGGCGAGGACTAGGCGGCGCGCCTAAGATGCGCGTGCAGCGAACTCGCTCATCGCCTTCGGCTCTTCGCTCGCCGCTGAGCCGCAGCCCGTTCTAGCCGCCACGCGGTCCACGCCTTCCAAAAGGTGGCCGCCGTGGTCCCCAGCGGCGCGAGGCTCGACGACACGAAGCGGGCAGACGTGATTCCCCGCCTTCACTGTCGTGGCGTTATGATGACGAATGGAGCGTCTCGTGATCGTCTGGTGGATCCTGCTTGCCCTTCTCGGCCCAGGGGACAGCAGTCGGCAGGATCTCTTTCAAGTCAGCTTCCTTTCCGGCGGCACTATTCTGGCGCAGGAGGCCCCGGTCGAACGGCAGGGGCGCCTCGTGTTCCGCCGCCACCCGGACGGCGTGCTCCTGAGCGTTCGCAAGTCGGAAGTGGCCGGCATCGCCGCGGTGAGCGTCGAGCGGCCAACGATCGTTCGTCCGGGAGAGCAGCTCGACGTCGGCTTTACGGGAGAGGGGGCGCCGCGACCCGAGGAGAAAGGCGGGCCTCCGCAGCCTGGGCTCCGCCGCGGGCAGGGGCAGGGAGGATCTTTCCCTGTGAGGCCGAACTGGCAGTATCGGTCGGTCTTCGGTACTCGGTTGATCGTCGGGTACAACG
>JBOGJK010000049.1:0-1988 GCA_050745345.1 Thermoanaerobaculia bacterium | reverse complement strand
CATCGAGACGGCGTCGGTCGAAACGCTCTTGCCGAAGGCGCCCATGACGGTGTCGTACGCGAGCAGGTACGCCAGCTGTTCGTTCTCGTAGAGGTCGTTGATCGCGACGACCTCGACGTCCGCGCGGTCGGAGAGGATCCGGAAGACCGAACGGCCGATCCGGCCGAACCCGTTGATGCCGACTCGGATGGTCATGCCGTCGCCTGCGTTCCGACCCGCTCGAGCGCGGCGTACCGGTCGAGCAGCTCCACGGCGCGGTGCGCGTAGCCGTAGCCCGAGTCGTACCAGGAGAGGGTCTTCGAGACCCGGCCCGCGAGCGTCATCGTCGAGAGCGAGTCGAACACGGAGGAAAAGGCGGACTGGGTCACGTCCGAGGAGACGATCGGCTCCTCCTCGTACCGCAGGACGCGGCGCCACCGCTCGGTGGCCGCCGCCGTGCGGAGGACCTCATTGATCGCCTCCGGGGAGACCTCCCTCTCGTGCCAGCACACCAGATCCACGACCGAGCCGTTCTGCACCGGAACGTTCATGGCGTAGCCGATGATCCGGCCGGCCAGCTCCGGCAGAACTTCGGCGAGCATCGCCGGCGAGCGCGACTCCTGCGGAATGATGTTCTCGGCGGCTGCCCGCCCGCGGCGCTTGTCCTCGGCCGGAACGTCGGCCAGCCGGTGCTGGCTCGTGTAGGAGTGCACCGTCGTGAAGAGGGCGCGGCGGACCCCGAAGGCTTCGTGCAGGATGGCGAGCACGGGCGCCACGGCGTGGACCGTGGAGGAGGCGTTCGAGACGATCCGCTGGTCCGGGTGCGCCCGCGCGTCGGTCAGGCCGGGCACGGCGAGCAGATCCGGCGGCTCGCCGGGAGGGGCGAGCGAGAGCACCCGCCGCGCTCCCGCCTCCAGGTGCCTGCCGAGCTCGGCGCGCGTGCGGCTCTTCGAGGTCGCCTCGAGCACGGTGTGGACTCCGAGCTTCTTCCACGGAAGGGAATTGGCGTCCTCGCCGGTCAGCAGCCTGATCTGCCGGCCCGCCACGAAGAGGCTTCCCTCCCGGACCGTCACGAGCTCCCGGAAACGCCCGAGCACCGTGTCGAAGCGCACGAGGTACGCGAGCGCCTCGGGCTCCGCGGGGTCGGCGATGGCGGCGATGCGGACGTCTTCGCGGGCGTAGAGGAGCCGGAAGAGATTGCGCCCGATGCGCCCGAACCCGAAAAGAGCGACGTTCATCACGGTGCTTGATTCCGCGGGGCGAACGGGAAGCTACCATAGGAGAGAGGCGATCGTCGGTCGTCGCCGGGAGGGAGACGATGAAGAAGCTGGCGGGAGCGTGCTTCGTTCTCTTGCGGGGCGCCGTCGCCGTCGCGGCCGCGCAGAGAGTGGATCCGGAGAGGGAGAAGGCCGCCCTGATGCGCACGGACCAGGAGTTTTCCGACGCCGCGCAGAAGATCGGGGTGGGGGAGGCGTTCGTGCGTTACGCAGACGAGGAGGCGACGATGATGCCGCCGGGGGAGCACTTCGTGACCGGACTCGACGCTGTGCGCAAGCAGTTCGCCGGCTCTCCGAAGGGCTCGACCCTCGTCTGGAAGCCTTTCAAAGCGGACGTGGCGGGCTCCAGGGACCTCGGCTAGCATAGCTACGCTAAGCTAAGCTAGCCCTTGAACACGGTGTCGGTGTGCCATTCGAGGAATTCGCGGCGGGGGCGAGACGTCGTCTCAGAGGGCAGCCAGATCGAGTGACCATCGAGCGGGAAGTAAGGTTCGCCGTTCTCGAAATCCTCTTTTAGCTTTCGGCTCACGTGGAATTGGTGGTCGGGAGTGACCGTGACGTAGCCGCTGTCGAAGAGGCGATGGATGTCTGACCGCAGCAGCAGGCCGTTATCGATTCCATGGGTCCCACCATGGGCCACGGCTCGGATGTGCGCCGCTTCCAGCACGGGTAAAGCCTTCTCCTGCGTAACCGCGCACCGTCGCTCGTAGGTGTCGGTAATCAGAACCCGAA
>JBOGJK010000048.1:0-2734 GCA_050745345.1 Thermoanaerobaculia bacterium | reverse complement strand
GGTGAGCGGCTTCGCCTCGGTGGGTAGCGCGGTCGAGTCCGAGACAGCGGAGGCCCCGGCGCCGGCGCGCGCCAAGCCGAAGTCGAGGAGCTTCGCGCCGGCCTTCGTGAGCATCACGTTGCCGGGCTTGAGGTCGCGGTGGACGATGTCGTGCTTGTGCGCAGCGTCGAGGGCGTCGGCGACCTGCGCCCCGAACTTCACGACCTGTTCGAGCGGCAGCGGGCCCTTCATGAGGCGATCCGCGAGCGACTCGCCCTCGACGAGCTCCATCACCAGGAAGTGCACGCCGTCCTCGTGCCCGACGTCGAAGAGCGTGCAGATGTGGGGATGGTTGAGCGACGAGATCGTCTTGGCCTCGCGCTCGAAGCGCTGGCGGCGGTCCTCGTCTTGCGCGAAGCCTGCGGGAAGGATCTTGACCGCGACGCTGCGGTCGAGGCGCGTGTCGCGCCCGCGCCAGACCTCGCCCATGCCGCCGGCGCCGATCGGCGCCTGAAGCTCGTACGGCCCGAGCCGCGAGCCGGCCTGAAGAGCCATGAGTGGGCGGAGTATAGCTCGCGGCCTGGCGTGGAGATCGATTCGGACGTCCCGATTCGGACCTCGGACCTCCCTTGACCGGTCCTTCGGCGAGGCTTAGCCTCGTGTGGAGAGGCAGGCCCCCATGGCAACGCAGGCATCCACGACCGAGCTGGTCGCGGCGCTCAGCCGTATCTCTGGCAAGGCCGAGATTGTGGGCGGGGAGATCGTCGTGATGTCTCCGACGGGGGACCTCCCGAGCCGCGCGGCCGCGTCGATCTATCGGAGCTTGTGGGACTACGAGCGACGAACCAGGTCCGGGCGCGCATACACCGACAACGTCGGCTTCCTCGTGGACCTTCCTGGCCGCAAGTCCTTCAGCCCCGACGCTTGCTTCCACATCGGCCCGCCGACGGGCCCCAGGTTCCTGCAGGGCGCTCCGATCTTCGCGGCCGAGGTCCGAAGCGAAGACGACTACGGACCGGCTGCCCAGAAGACGATGGCGGCCAAGCGAGCGGACTACTTCGCAGCGGGAACAAGGGTCGTATGGGACGTGGATGTCCTCCGCGAAGGAGTGATCCGCGTGTATCGCGCGACGGAGCCGGAATCGCCGACGGTCTACGGCCGCGGCGACGTAGCCGAAGCCGAGCCGGCCCTGCCCGGCTGGACCTTCACGGTCGACGACATCTTCGAGTAGGGGCCTCGAGCGGGACATCGCTGGCCCAGATGGCGAGCCGGGCGGTCACTGCTCAGCCGAAGACAATCGAGGCTTGATCTCCTCGAACCAGTTCAACACGACCTCGATCCGGGTTTGTCGCACTTGCTGCTGAGTTCCCTTGATGACGAGGAGCCGTTGTGCGTCAGGAGCGACGTCGTAGGAGAAGCCCGGAACGTTGATGTAGGGGCCCTCGAAGAGCACCCGCGGCTGCCCCACGCTGAGCCCGGCGCCGAGCGTCACCGGCACGACCATCCACTTGCCGCCGAAGCGGTAGAAGAGCTCGCGCCCGCTCCGGGCCCAGATCGGCTCCTCACCTCCATCGGTCGAGACTCGCCATTTCCTGCCCGGGCCCGGATACGGGACGATGTAGACCTCCCAACGACCCGACTCATCCGACGTGTAGGCGACGAAGCGGCCGTCCGGGGACACCGTGGCGAGAACCTCGGTGAAGGCAGTGCGAAGAAAGGGAACCGGCTCTCGCTTGCCTTCGAGCGACAGCAGCCAGAGATCGCTTGCGGTCTCCGGACCGCGGCGGTAGAAGAGGAGGTTCCTCCCGTCGGGAAAGAACGAAGCGCCGCGCGCGAGTTCGCCTTCAACAGCTCGTCCTCGAGACCGCTGCCATCGCTGCGTCTGCGGAGGAGCCTTCCGGTGCGTGAGGAACCGTAGGCGACCCATTCGCCGTCCGGGGACCACGTGGGTTCGAGGATGTCGCCGTCCGATGTGAGCCGCGTCAGCGTGCGACGCGCGAAGTCGTAGAGCCAGACGTCCCATCTCCCGTTGTCTCCCATGCGCAGGGCGACAGATCCGCCGTCGGGGGAGATGCGGAACTGTCCGAAGTGCCTGGGCGCTAGGCCCACGGGCTCGATCTCCCCACGCCGGTCGACCCAGACGAGCGAGCCCTCGGTCGCGTCACTCCCGGCGAGATGGACCAGGGTCCCACCGGCCGATACCGCGAACTGCGCGGCGCCCTGTTGCTCGGTTCGGACTCCGTCCAGTACGACGATGGGCGCACCCGAGACCTGAAGCCGCGCGGGGTCGAACCGCACCGCGAGCAGTCTGCCTTGATTCCCGTAGACGAGGTGGCCGCTCGTCATTAAGCGCGGGTAAGAGCCCGCTTCCAGCAGTTGTTTCGTCTGGCCCGATTTGAACGAGTACGCCGCGATCCCGTCCGGCAGCGGCGCAAACAGCAGCCCCTTGTCTTCGGGCAGGGCTTCCGGCCAGTAGCAGGCCGCCATCTGGGGATCCGGCGCGACGACCAGCCTCGCTTCCCCGCCGCCTGCGGGCACCTGCCAGACGCCCCCAAAGTCGTCGGGGACGTAGTAGATCGTGTCGCTGGCCGACCAGCTTCCGCCAAAGGGAAGAACGGCGGCGGCGAGGGCCTGTGGCGCCCCGCCGGCCAACGCGACCTTGAGCAGCTTGCCGTCGGCAAAGAAGCCGATCCATTGGCCGTCCGGCGAGAAGAACGGGCTGTGGCCACCCTCGGTTTCGGGAATGGGCTTCACC
>JBOGJK010000047.1:0-2259 GCA_050745345.1 Thermoanaerobaculia bacterium | reverse complement strand
TTCTTCTTCGACATCATGCGGCCCTGGTCGTGCCAGGGCTTGCCCATCTCGCCGCCGCCGCGGATGTGGGCGATGGCGAAGACGAAGCCGCGGTCGAGCAGCGAGACGCGGCTCGAGTTGAACGTGGCAAACGACGGCGCGCCGTAAGACCCGTAGCCGTTGAGCCACAGCGGGGCCTTGCCGTCCGCGACGAATCCCTTCTTGTAGACGAGCGAGATGGGGATCTTCGTGCTGTCGGAAGCGGTCGCGTAGCGCCGCTCGGACTGGTACTGCTCAGGGTCGTATCCGCCGAGGACCTCGGTCCTCTTCAGTAGCTTTCGCTTCCTCGTCGCCATGTCGTAGTCGTACACCGACTGCGGGGTCGTGAAGGACTGATAGCCGAAGCGGAAGAGCTTCGTGTCGAACTCGGCGTTGGCCTGCGGGCCGACTGCGTAGACGGCCTCCATGAAATCCACGCGGTGCTGTGCCCCGGTGGCGAAGTCGATGATCCGAATCCGCGGCAGGCCGTCCTCGCGCTCGACAGCGGCGGCATGGCCGGAGAAGAGCTCGAGGCCGGAGACCATGACGGCCGGGCGGCAGGGCAGCATCTCCGTCCAGCTCTCCGGTCCGGGTGAGGCAACGAGCGCCGTGACCACGCGGAAGTTGCGGCAGCCCTGGTTTGTCCGGATGTAGAAGAGGTCCCCGCGGTGGTCCACGGCGTACTCGTGGTCCTTGGCGCGCGGCGAGATGACGGTCGGCGCGGCGGTGGGCTGGTCGGCCGGAAGAAAGCGCCATTCGTCTGCCGTGTGCGAGCGGGAGGCGAGAAAGATGACCTTCTTGCTCCTCGAGCGGTTGACGCCAACGGTGAACATCTCGTCCTTCTCTTCGTAGACGAGGGCGTCGGACTTAGGGTCGGAGTTGAGCGCGTGCCGGTAGATCCGGTAGGGCCTCTTCGCGGCGTCGTCCACGCCGTAGAAGAGGGTCTTGTTGTCGGCGGCCCAGGCCACCGAGGAGACTTTCTCGACGGTCTCGGGGAAGTCCTTGCCGGTCGAGAGATCGCGGACGTGGAGCTTGTACTCGCGGAACCCCGTGTTGTCGGTCGAGTACGCGAGCAGGTTCCCGTCGTCGGAGACTTCGAGCGCGGCGACGGCCATGAAGCGCTCGCCTTTGGCCATCTCGTTCAAGTCGAGCATGACCTGCTCGGGGGCCTCGAGGCTGCCCTTCTTGCGGCAGTAGATGTTGTACTGCTTGCCCTGCTCCGTGCGCGAGTAATAGAAGGACGCCCCTTCGCGATAGGGCACGGAGAGATCGGTCTCCTTGATGCGCCCGAGCATTTCCTTGTAGAGCGCCTCCTGGAAAGCCGTCGTTGATTTCATGGCGGAGTCGGCGAAGGCGTTCTCGGCCTCGAGGTAAGCCTTCACTTCGGGGCTCTGCCGGTCGCGCAGCCAGAAGTAGTCGTCGGCGAGCTTCTCTCCGTGGATGTCGGTGGTCTTCGCGATCTTTTTGGCCATGGGCGGCTTCGAAACCTCCGGATTGTCGGTGGCGTTGAGCGCCGGCGCGATGCTAGAGATCCCCGCGATCAGAGCTGCCGAAAGACGTTTCATGACTCTACTTTCCCGCCGGCGCCGCCGCGGCCGCCCTGGCGAAGTCGCCCGCCTTGAAGATCGAGATCTTCCCGGGGTCGATCTGCTTGCGCAGCGCCGCGGCGAGCTCGCCCGCCGTCAGAGCCTGGAGCTTCTTCTCGAGCTCGGCATCGAACGAGAGCGTGCGCTGGAGGAAGAGATCGCCGGCCAGCGCGCGCGCGAGAGCCGGGTCCTGGGCGCGCGTCACCTGGCGCCCCTGCAGCCAGCCGGACTTCGCCTCCTCGATCTCTTTCGCCTCGAACCCGTCCTTCAAGACCCGGGCGATCTCCTCATGGACGGCCGCCTCGATCTTAGCCGCGTTCTGGGGGGCATAGATCGCAAACGCGACGAAGGCGCCCGATTTGTCGAGGGACGAGGCCTGCAGCTGCGAGCCCACGCCGTACGAGATGCCCTCCTTCTGGCGGATGCGGACGGCCAGGCGCGAGTTCAAGAAGCCGCCCCCGAGCATGTAGTTGCCGAGAACGAGCGCGGGGAAGTCGGGGTCGTCGTCGCGCACAGGCAGGTTCTGGCCGGCGATGAAGAAGGCATTGGCCTTGTCCGGGGCCTCGAACGACTTGTTGACCGTCGGCACCTCGCGATAGGGGTTGGGCACGCGCGTGAAAGCCTTCGGGCTCTTCCAGCCGCCGAAGAGCTGCCC
>JBOGJK010000046.1:0-1801 GCA_050745345.1 Thermoanaerobaculia bacterium | reverse complement strand
AGCTACGTGCTGAAGTTTGAAGAGGAAACCTACGAGATAAACAACCGCGAGTCGATCTCGCTCCAGGCGCTGGACCGGCTGAAAGAGAACCTGCTCAACCTCGCCGCCGAGAAGCGCGACGAAGTTCTCAAAGGCGGGGCGTACCAGGAGCTCGAAACGCGATTCATCGAACGGGTGGGCATGGAGCTGGCGAAGACCATTGAGGGCTAGTCAGGTCACTTCGCCATTTCGGATGAAACCGTGCCAGTGCCCCTCCGCGTTGATCGAGGGCGTGAGCGTTAAGGTGTCGAACGTCTCCCCCTCGCGGCGCCAGAGGGGCTCGGTGCCCGTCTCCTGGCCGGGCCGGGGACGGTAGGTATCGCCGGGCTTGTACGGAGGCCCGCCGTCCAGTGGGTTCTCGAGCCAAAGGCCCAAGTAGCACGGCATCCGGTTCGGGCCGTTGTTGCCGTGGACCGGGCAGAGAAAGGAGATCCCCATGCCGCGGCGGTTGCCCTCAGCGGTCACGAGCCAGGCGGGTTCGAGGTTCACCAAGCGAACCAGGATAAGTCACCTGAGCGAGAAATTAGAAAAAAGAGAGGAGGCGTGTAAGGGGGAATCCCGCGGGCTTGCACCCGCGGGGGGGATGTGGCGAAAGCGTGAGGCCGCTTACTTCCCGCCGGTCGAGCACCGCTTCGCGGAGGCGGTGAGCGCCGACTTGACAGCGGCGCGGGAGCCAGCTTTCTTGCCCCTCAGTTCATCGCCGATGCAGCCGCGGAACTTGATCAGCCGCGCGCTGGTGGCCATCGTGTTGGCCGACCTATGATAAGGTGGCTGTCCGCCGCGGCTCGGCACGACCGGGATCCTCGATGCAAGCACTGCCTTGAACGCCGACTTCGCCGACATGAGGCGGCCAAGGTGCCCAGCGGATATAAGGAAGTGTCAAGCGAGTTGGTCGCCATCCACCTCGAAGAGGTGGGCGAGAGCCAGAAGCATCCCCTTGAGCGCCTTCTGGGGAGAAGCACCCTTCTGAATGAGCATCTTCTCGATGATGACATGGAGGAGTACGCGATAGAGCGGGGCGACGATCTCATCCATTTTCTTCTCGTCGATGAAGAGCGGCTGGCAGAGCCACTGTTTCCCGTCGTGGACTACGAGCGACATCTCGCTCAGCAGCTTGAGCTGGTGGTACACGGTCTGTCGGGGGAGGTTGCTCAGGCGCCCAAGTTCCGTGACAGTCAGCGGGCGCCCCTCGTTGAAGAGGGTGAGGAAGACCTTCCACATGTAATCGGGGTTGCGCGCCTGGCGGAGCTTCATAGCCCTCCCTCAGGCGAGTGTCGAGCCGACCTTCCAAACGACCTCCC
Source organism: Thermoanaerobaculia bacterium (assembly GCA_050745345.1). Lineage (GTDB taxonomy): Bacteria > Acidobacteriota > Thermoanaerobaculia > UBA5066 > Gp7-AA6 > DATBFU01. Next base: position 461 of record JBOGJK010000046.1, on the reverse strand, counting down.
TGCCGGGGAGAGGGCCGCCTCTCGTATCTTGGGTCACCTGAGCATAGAGAAGCCCAGCCTCGAACGCCTGGTGCCTCCCTGAGAAGTCAACCAAGTCAAGAGGTATGTAGACGGCCGGGCGTCGGTGGACAAAGATCCCGTATCCGAGTCCTACCAGGAGAGCCCCTCCAGCGATCACCAACGCAACCTTCCCGAGCACATCTCCGAGGTCATCCCCCAACACTCTCACCTCTCAGCTTTGCCCCTTCAGGATCAAGATGACCTCGTCGATGACCTCGATATCATCGGCGCGGGCCTGCTTGACGGCCTCGCGCATGAGGAGCTCCGCGTACTCGAGCCCGGAGATCTTCTTCTCCTTCGCTTGGTTCCACCAGCGCTCGTTGTCCACCGCGAAGTCACCGATGAACCCGAGCTGCTGGACCGCTGCGGCCTCGGTGCACGGGGCGCACTCGCCCTCGCTG
>JBOGJK010000045.1:0-2232 GCA_050745345.1 Thermoanaerobaculia bacterium | reverse complement strand
GGAGCCCGGCGAAGGCTCCGCGGAAAACGCGACTCCTCACGCGCTCCTCCAGCGCGACCAGCGCCGCTCGAGAAGGCCGAGGCCCCCGTCCAACGCGAGCGCGAGCAGGGCGGCCGGCACCGCGCCGGCCAGAATCAGGCGGTTGTCGACTGTCGCGATGCCCCGGTAGATCAGGACGCCCAGGCCTCCGGCCCCGATCGCCGCCGCGATCGTGGCGAGCCCGATCGACACGACGGCGGCGATCCGCACGCCCGCGAGCACGACGGGCAGCGCCAGCGGCAGCTCGACCAGGCGCAGGCGCTCGCCCGGCGTCATGCCGAGCCCGACCGCGGCTTCGACGGTGGCCGGATCAACCGAGGTGATGCCCGCGTGCGTGTTTCTCAGGATCGGCAGCAGCGCGTAGACGATAAGCGCCACGACCGCGGTGCGCGCGCCGATCCCGCCGATCAAAGGCAGCGGTATGAGCAGTCCGAAGAGCGCCAGGCTCGGGATCGTCTGCACGACGGAGGCAAAGCCGAGGACGGGGTGGGCCAGACGCGGCCGGCGGGTCAGCGCGATGCCGAGCGGGAGCCCCACCGCGACGGCGAGCGCGGTCGAGAAGGCGACCAGCAGCAGATGCTGGCCGGCCAGGACCGCGATCTCGGCGCGCCGCTCCCAGAAGTAGGCGGGCAGACCGCTCACGCGATTCCCTCCGCGACGAACTCGCGCACGAAGTCGTCGGCGGGCCTCTCTGTCAGCTCCTCACGCGTGCCGGCCTGCCGGAGGCGCCCGCGGTCCACGACGGCGACACGGTCCGCCAGGCGGAAGGCCTCCCGTAGGTCGTGGGTGACGAGCAGCACCGCCTTGTGGAGGCGCCGCTTCCAGCCGAGGAACTCGCGCTGGAGGCCCCGGCGGGCGATCGGGTCGAGCGCCCCGAACGGCTCGTCCATGAGCACGATCGGCGGGTCGGCCGCGAGGGCGCGCGCGACTCCGACCCGCTGGCGCTGGCCTCCCGAGAGCTCCCTCGGGCGGCGCGCCGCGAACTCCGCGGGAGGCAGGCTGACCATCTCGAGCAGCTCCTCGGCGCGGCGACGGCGCTTCTCCTCGGGCCAGCCCAGCAGGCGCGGGACCGTCTCGATGTTGCCCCGCACGTCCCAATGGGGAAAGAGACCCCCCTCCTGGATGACGTAGCCCAACTTGCGGCGCAACGCGATCGGGTCCTCGGCGCGGACGTCGCGCCCCAGCACCCTGACCGTCCCCGAGTCGGCCTCGAGAAGGCGGTTGACGAGCTTCAACGCGGTCGTCTTGCCGCACCCGGAAGGGCCGATCAACGCGACCGTCTCGCCCTGGCCGACCGAGAGATCGAAGCCGTCGAGGGCGAGACGGCTCCCGAATCTCTTTCGAACGCCTTCGAACTGAATCGCGGGCGAAGACAAGCTAACCACCATCGGCGGGCCTTCGGCCGCGGCGGTCGCTTCGCGAACGGCGGCCCAGAGTTTTCAAAACCAGGGCCAAGAAGCGCAACTTCCGATCCCCGCAGCGGGCTCCCATAGAATGGCTCAATGGCAGAAGTCTACGACGCGGTCGTGATCGGCGGCGGGCCGGCCGGCTCCACCGTGGCGACGTGCCTCGCCCGCGCGGGCCGGCGCGTGCTCGTTCTCGAGAAGGAGCGGTTCCCGCGCTTTCACGTCGGCGAGTCGCTTCTCCCCTACAGCCTGCCGATCTTCGAGCGGCTGGGTGTCGCCGAAAAGATCCGGAACGCGGGCTATCGGGAGAAGTACGGGGCCTTCTTCTGGAACGACATGTTGGGCGATGGCACGCGCCCGGTGGTCTTCCGCGATGGGTCCGACGACCGGTACTCGATGGCCTACCAGGTCAAGCGCGCGGACTTCGACGACCTGCTCCTGCGCCATTGCGCGGAGTGCGGCGCCGAGGTGCGGCAGGAGACTGCGGTGGAGGACGTTCTCTTCGAAGGGGGGCGCGCGGTCGGCGTGCGGGCCGTCTCGAAGGAAGGCCGCAAGGAGCAGATCCGGGCGCGCGCGGTCGTGGACGCCTCGGGGCAGGGAGCTTTCCTCTCGAAGCAGCTCGGCACCCGGCGCTTCGACTCCAGGTTGAAGCGGGCGGCTTTGTTCGCTCACTACGAGGGGATCCCTTGGCCCGAAGCGAACCGGCCCGGAGACATCCTGCTGCCGATCGACGCGGGCGTCTGGTACTGGATCATCCCGTTCTCCGATGGCACCTCGAGTGTGGGCG
>JBOGJK010000044.1:0-2286 GCA_050745345.1 Thermoanaerobaculia bacterium | reverse complement strand
CGGCCTTCTCGGCGGCCTCTGCCTTGCCCGTCCCCTTCTCTTCCTTCTTCGCCCGCGCGTAGTCGGTCACGTACCAGCCGCTCCCTTTGAACTGGATGGCGGCGGCCGAGATCGCCTTCTTGAGCCTTCCGCCGCAGTGCGGGCAGGCCTTCAGCGGCGCCTCGCCGACGCGCTGGATGACCTCGGTCTTCTGGCCGCACTTGCCGCAGACATATTCGTAGATCGGCATGATTCCTAAGCTACCAGGTCTCGGCTCAACCGTCAGCCAGAGACCAGGGCTCCTTCCGAAGGCTGAGAGCGGAGAGCGGAGAGCTAATCTCCAAGCGTCCCGCCTCCCGTGTTGTAACGGATCTTCCTGGCGCCGGGCGACGGGGCCGCGCTCTTTCGGAGCAGGCCCAGGCAGAAGAAGGCGTAGAGGACGCGGGCGTTTTCGGCCGCCGCTCCGGGGCCCTTGCCGCAGAGCGGCTGGAGCGCGGTCTTGCCGTCGACGCGCTCGTAGTAGGCACGCTCCTCGAGCGCAAAGAGGGAGATCAGTGCGCCCGGCGTGCGCTCGAGAATCGTCGTCGCGTGGCCCAAGCGCTGCACAAAGCGTCGGGCGTCCTTGCCGCGGCGGATCCCCTCGAGGATGACCTCGGGGATCGAGAGGTCGATGCGGATGACCTCCTCCGAGCGGCGCTCGCCGACGTCGAAGAGGACCTCCCCCGACTCCCAGTCGAAGGCGCCCCAGAGGATCTGGCGGATCTGGCCGGAGACCGCTGCCTTCAAGCCCTCCTCGTCGAGCACGCCCATCCGGAGCAGGATCTTGCCGAGGCGGAGTCCCTCGCGCACCTGCCGGGCCGCCTCGCGCCCCTTCTCCGGCGACAGGATGCGCCGGCGCAGCAGGTAGGCCCCGAGGCTCTCTTCCCGCTCGTTGGTCGCGGCGAAAACGACCAGGCCGTTGTCCAGGTAGATCAGGCGCTGCCGCCCCTCCCGCGACACGCGCACGACCCCCGGGACTCGGTAGCGGTGGATCGTGGCGAGGATCTCGGCGAGCGGAGTGACCGCGAGGTCGCCGCGGTACTCGAAGCGCTTTTCCATTTCTTGTGTTGAGCACATGGTAGCGCGGCCGGACACCGGACGGTAGAGGGAAGCCGGCCTCCGCTGAGACGCCCGGCAGATCCTGTTCCGGGACGTCGTGGTCTTGATCGCCAGGACCGAGTCTCCTCGGGACCGAGCTGCCCGCCCGGGTTGTGAGGCAGGGGGATCGTGTGGTATGAGGGAATCAAGCTTGGATCGAAAACGGCCTTCCGTTTCTCGGTTGCTCCGTCGCCACGGACCCTGCGGAGCGACCGAGGTATGCAAGGGCCAATCCGACCCAGGAAAAAAAAGGAGGGACCATGCGCAAGATAGGGCTCCTGGTAGGTCTGATTCTTCTCGTCACTTCCCTTGCAGAGGCCCAGACAGCAATGTCCGGTCTCACGCTCTGCGCACCGGCGAAGCCGGAGTACCTGATTCGCGTTGGCGACAACCCGGGGCACGCCTATGGACTGGCTCAAGGGACGTGCACGTGGACGAAGCCCTGGCAGATCGCTGGACTGAAGAACACGCAGGGGGTGGGAACCCAGATTCAAGAGATTACCGGCGACACGACGAAGGGCCGGGGAACGTTCGTGGATACCATGGAAAACGGGGACAAGGCCTTCTACAACTTCGAATTCACGCTCCTCGCCAAAGGACCCCAGGTCATGGACCACAAGTGGGAGCTGCTGGGAGGCACCGGCAAACTCCAGGGCGTAAAGGGCAAGGGAACCTGCACGGCCACACCGGCAGGCTCCGACGGCAGCTGGAGCTACGACTGCCGCGGCGAGCACACCCTCCCAAAGTAGGGAATCGCCGGGACCCAACCTCGTCGAGAATCCGCACGGGCGAGCGAAGAGACCGCGGGGTCTTTGGCTGGATCAGTATGGCAACCCGAAGGACGTGAACCGTCAGCCGTAAACCGGGAACCGACGCAAGCTCCGCCTTCCTCGGTTCACGGTTCACGGTTCTCGATTCCCGGTGAGCGTCTCCCGACCTCATACAATCCCCCCGTGATCACCGTCGCCGAGGCCCTGTCCCTGATCGGCCGCCTCGAGCCGCTCGGGGAGGAATCGGTGCCGGCGGCGCTGGCTGCGGGGCGTGTGCTCGCCCGCGAGATCCGGGCGGACCTCGACTGGCCTCCCTTCGAGACCTCCGCGATGGATGGCTACGCGGTGCGCCTGGCCGATGTCCCGGCGGCGGGCGTCGCGCTCTCGGAGCGGCCCGGGC
>JBOGJK010000043.1:0-5444 GCA_050745345.1 Thermoanaerobaculia bacterium | reverse complement strand
GTACTCGACGGTGCAGAACTGGTACCCCGGCGACGAGAACGGCAAGGGGGGGATCTACAACTTCGTCACCAAGCGCGGCAAGTGAGCCGGCAAGCGCTCCAAGATCTCCTGGACGCAGGTCGAGACGGGCTCCGCGATCACCTGGAAATACCCGAGCTGCATTCTGCTCGGCGACGATTCGATCGGCGAGTTCCATTCGGTGGCCGTGACCAACAACTACCAGCAGGCGGACACGGGCACCAAAATGATCCACATCGGCAAGAACACGAAATCCACGATCGTGTCGAAGGGGATCTCCGCGGGACACGGCCAGAACACCTACCGGGGGATGGTCAAGATCCTGGGCAAGGCGGACAACGCTCGAAACTACTCGCAGTGCGACTCGCTCTTGATCGGCGACAAGTGCGGCGCCCACACGTTCCCCTACATCGAGGTGAACAACTCGACCGCGCAGATGGAGCACGAGGCTTCCACCTCCAAGATCGGCGAGGACCAGATCTTCTACTTCCAGCAACGCGGCATTTCTCCCGAGGAAGCGGTCAACATGATCGTCAGCGGCTTCTGCAAGGTCGTCTTCAAGGAGCTGCCGATGGAGTTCGCGGTGGAGGCGCAGAAGCTGCTGGGGGTGAGTCTGGAAGGAAGTGTCGGGTAACGAGAGTCGTCCGTTCTCGGTCTTCCGTTCACCGGAACTGGCCTGAGACACGGATAACGGATAACCGATCAGTGATGCCTACACGAATGCTCGAAATCAAGAACCTGCACGCCTCGGTCGGCGGCAACGAGATCCTGCGCGGTGTCGATCTCACGGTCGACGCCGGCGAGGTCCACGCCATCATGGGCCCGAACGGCTCGGGCAAGTCGACGCTCGCACACGTCCTCGCGGGGCGTCCCGGTTACGACGTCACGGCGGGAACTGTCCTGTACCGGGGCAGGGACCTGCTGGCGATGAAGCCGGAGGAACGGGCGCGCGAGGGCGTCTTCCTGGCCTTCCAGTACCCGGTCGAGATCCCGGGCGTGTCCAATGTCTACTTCCTGAAGAACGCCCTCAACGCGATCCGCAAGCACCGCGGCCTGCCCGAGCTCGACGCGATCGACCTCCTGCAGCTCACCAAAGAGAAGGCGAAGCTCGTCCAGATCGACGAGGAGCTCGTCAAGCGGCCCGTCAACGAGGGGTTCTCCGGCGGCGAGAAGAAGCGCAACGAGATCTTCCAGATGGCGGTGCTCGAGCCCGTGCTCGCGATCCTGGACGAGACCGACTCCGGCCTCGACATCGACGCGCTGCGGATCGTGGCCTCGGGGGTCAACGCCCTGCGCTCCCCCGAGCGATCGATGATCGTCGTGACCCACTACCAGCGGCTCTTGAACTACATCGTCCCGGACTACCTGCACGTCCTGGTCGAGGGACAGATCGCGCGCTCGGGCGGCAAGGAGCTCGCCCTCGAGCTCGAAGAGAAGGGTTACGCCTGGCTCGAGAAGGAGCCGGCCGCTGCCCCGGCGCTGTCGGCCTGATCATGGAAGCCGTCGCCGAAGAAAAAGGGTTCGTTCCGAACTTCGCCGAGTTCGAAGCGAGCCGCGCGGGCGAGCCGTCCTGGCTCGCCGAGCTGCGGCACGCGGCCATCGCACGCTTCGAGGAGCTGGGTTTCCCGACGGCGAAGGTCGAAGAATGGCGCTATACGGGCGTCGGGCCGATCGTCGCGATCCCCTGGGCCCTCGCACGGACCGGCCAGGGCCAGCCGGCCCTCCAGTCTTCGAGCCTCTCCGCGGGACTTCGCGCGGCGCGTCTGAAGGAGGTTCTGGCAAAGGAGCCGGAGACCCTGCGGGTGTACCTCTCGAAGATCGCAGGATTCGAGAAGGACGCCTTCTCGGCCCTGAATGCCGCGTTCTTCGACGACGGGCTCCTGATCGAGATCGCGCCCGGCGCCGTCGTCGAGAGACCGATCGAGATCCTCTTTGACTCCGCGGACGGTTCCGAGCCCGCCGTCTCCCACACGCGCTGCCTCATCGTGGCGGGCGAGGCGAGCCAGGCGACGGTCGTGGAGCGGTACGCGGGCCGCGGCGTCTATCTCCAGAATGCCGTCACCGAGATTCACGTCGGCGACGGCGCGATCCTCTCGCACTACAAACTGCAGCAAGAGGACACCGCGGCCTTCCACGTCCAGACGGTCGCGGCGCGGCAGGGACGGGCGTCCCGATTCACGTCCCACAACATCGCCCTGGGCGCGGCCCTCGCGCGAACGGACATCCGGGTGGAGCTCGCGGCGGAGGGGAGCGAGTGCGAGTTGAACGGCCTGTTCCTCGGCGCCGGGACGCAGCATCTCGACAATCACACGACGATCGACCACGCGATGCCGCATTGCGTCAGCCGCGAGCTCTACAAGGGGATCCTGGACGGGAGGGCGCGCGGCGTCTTCCACGGCAAGATCATCGTCCGCCCCGACGCCCAGAAAACCGACGCGATGCAGACGAACAAAAATCTCCTCCTCTCGAAGGAGGCGCTGGTGAACTCGACGCCGGCCCTCGAGATCCTCGCCGACGACGTCAAGTGCAGGCATGGCTCGACGATCGGCCAGCTCGACGCCAACGCCCTCTTCTATCTGCGCTCGCGCGGCCTCGGCGAGGAGGAGGCCCGGGCGCTCCTGACCTATGCCTTCGCGGCCGACCTCGCGGACCGGATCCGCGTCCAGTCGGTGCGCGCGGCGGTCGAGAGCGTGCTGGGGCAGCGGCTGCCGGGCGGCAGCGCGAGGGAGGCGATCCGATGAGCACGGCCATCTCTGCCGCCGCGGCCCGGCCGCGCGCGGCATTCGACGTCGAGGCGATCCGCAAGGACTTCCCGATCCTGACGCGGCGGGTCCACGGGAAGCCCCTCGTGTACCTCGACAACGCGGCGACCACGCAGAAGCCGCTCGCGGTCATCGACGCCGAGCGGGACGTCTACCTGCGCTCTTACGCGAACGTGCACCGGGGCGTGCACCTGCTCTCGGTCGAGGCCACGGAGGCCTGCGAGAAGGCGCGGGAGAAGGCCCGCGACTTCCTGCACGCTGCCGAGTCGAAGGAGATCGTCTTCGTGCGAGGGACGTCGGAGGCGATCAACCTCGTGGCGGCCACCTACGGCCGGCAGAACGTCGGCGCGGGAGACGAAGTCCTCATCACGGCGATGGAGCACCACTCGAACATCGTGCCGTGGCAGCTCCTTTGCGCGGAGAAGGCGGCGAAGCTCCGCGTCGCTCCCATGAACCAGCGCGGGGAGCTGCTGCTCGAAGAGCTCGGCCGGCTCCTCTCGGATCGGACGAAGCTCGTGGCGGTCCCTCATGTCTCCAATGCGCTCGGCACGGTGAACCCCGTCCGGGAGATCGTGCGGATGGCGCACGCGAAGGGAATTCCCGTTCTGGTGGACGGCGCCCAGGCCGCGCCGCGGCTGCCGGTCGACGTGCGGGAGCTCGACTGCGACTTCTATGCCCTCTCGGGGCACAAGATGTACGGCCCCTCCGGCGTCGGCGTCCTCTACGGGAAGGTGAAGCTCCTGGCGGCGATGCCTCCCTACCAGGGGGGCGGCGACATGATCAGCTCGGTCACCTTCGAGAAGTCGACCTGGAACGTCCTGCCCTACAAGTTCGAGGCAGGCACCCCGAACATCGCCGGCACGATCGCGCTCGGCGCGGCCATCGACTACGTCGAGAAACTCGGTATGGAGGCGATCGAGCGGCACGAGGCCGATCTGCTCGAGGACGCCACCGACCGAGTCTCGGCGATCCCGGGCGTGCGGCTCATCGGTACGGCGAAGGAGAAGGCGGCGGTCCTCTCCTTTACGATCGAGGGCGTCCACCCGCACGACATCGGGACCGTGCTCGACCGCGAGGGCGTGGCGGTCCGCACCGGCCACCACTGCGCGCAGCCGGTCATGGATTTCTTCAAGGTGCCGGCCACCGCGCGCGCGTCCTTCGGCCTCTACAACACCCGCCAGGAGGTGGACTCCCTGGTGGCCGGGATCCACGAGGTCAAGAGGATGTTCGCATGAGCCGCAACGGTGACCTGCGCGACCTCTATCAGGAGGTCATCCTCGACCACGGCAAGCGGCCACGCAACTTCCGGCAGCTGCCCGACGCCAACCGCCACGCCCAGGGGTACAATCCGCTCTGCGGCGACCGCGAGACCGTGTACCTGAAGCTCGAGGAGGACGTCGTGCGCGACGTCTCGTTCCAGGGCGCCGGGTGCGCGATCTCGACGGCGTCGGCCTCCCTGATGACCGAGAGCTTGAAGGGTAAGAGCCGGCGGGAGGTCGAGGCCCTCTTCGAGAAGTTCCACGATCTGATCACGGGAGAGAGGAAGGCCGGGCCGGACGGGCCCGCGCTGGGCAAGCTGGAGGTCTTCTCGGGCGTGCGCGAGTTCCCGGTCCGCATCAAGTGCGCCACACTCCCCTGGCACACGATGAAGGCCGCCCTCGCGGGGGACGGTCAGACCATCTCGACCGAAGACGGCGCCGAGGCCTCGCCGCGCGAAGCACCGAAGGTCTCTTGATCGAGGATCGAGCCATGAGGATGCAAAAGGAAGTCACGACCACCCGCGAAATCGAAGCGAAGGAAATCCCAAGCGGGATGCGCATCACGATCCCCGAGGGAACGCCGCTGACACTGACACAGTCGCTTGGCGGCACCTTCACCGTCCTGACCCCTTACGGCTACATGGCCCGCGTCGAAGCCACGGACGCCGACGCGATCGGCGAGGAGCCCGTCACGCTCGACGCCGAGGCCGCCGGCGGAAAGTCGGTCGAGGAGCTCTGCTGGGACCAGATGAAGACGTGCTACGACCCGGAGATCCCGGTCAACATCGTGGACCTGGGCCTGGTCTACAAGTGCGAAGTGAAGGAGCTGCCCGACGGTGGAAACAACGTGGAAGTCCGCTTCACGCTGACGGCCCCGGGGTGCGGCATGGGCGACGTGCTGCGGGAGGACATCAAGGGGAAGCTGCTCGCCGTGGGGGGCGTGAAGGAGGCGGACGTCCAGGTTCTCTTCGATCCGCCCTGGAACATGAGCATGATGTCGGACGCGGCGAAGCTGCAGCTGGGGATGCTGTGAAGAAGTCGGCAGTCGGCGGTCGGCAGTCGGCAGCGGGGGACGCCCGATGAAGCTCTCTTCTCAGGAAGAGTACGGGCTGCGCTGCCTGCTGCGCGTCGGGCGGACCGACGACAGCGTCACGATCTCGCAGCTCTCGCGCTCGGAGGGGATCACCGAGCCCAATGTCGCCAAGATGATGCGGGTCCTCCGCCAGGGCGGCTTCGTGCAGTCCACGCGCGGCCAGTCGGGCGGCTACACGCTCGCGCGCCCCGCCGAGCGGATCCCCCTGGGCGAGGTCCTCGCGTGCCTGGGCGGCCGGATCTACGAGCCCACCTTCTGCGACACGCACACGGGGATCGAGCAGCTCTGCACCCACATGACCGACTGCTCGAT
>JBOGJK010000042.1:0-3825 GCA_050745345.1 Thermoanaerobaculia bacterium | reverse complement strand
CGCGACGTCTTCGTCTTCCGGTTTGCTTCGGGGACGTTCCAGTTTCTCTCGCCGGTCGAGGGGCGGGCGAGCGGCGCAGTCTTCGTCGGCGAGGGAAGCTTCGAGCTGCACCCCGCGAGCGGCAACGAGCGGCGACACCTCGCCTTCGTAACAGGCGAGAAGACACTCGAGACGCTGTCGGAGCCATTCCAGAACCTGGTCTTGCTCTTCACCGACGGGACGGCCGCCGAGATCGAGGGGCACGGTACACCGGCGGCAACCCCCCTGGTCCGCGCAATTGATATCTACGAGACCTTCTTCAAGGCCCAACGCAAGGACTTGAAGAAGAACCTCCAGATCCGGCTACTAGAGGATGTCCTGCGGGTCCCGGACTCCGGACAGGGTCTCTTCCTCGCTTACATCCACGGGAAGAAATACCCGGCCGGGTTTGCGGCCGTGGACCCCAACGGCCTGGACTGGCTCTTCGGCGACATCGGCGGCGAGAGCTCTGCGTTTTACGTCATCCACGACCGCGAAGGGGGGTTGTGGTACTCCTCCGCTTCGAAGACCGATGTCGGGGCCGGGAAGCCATCCTCACCGCGACCGCTCGCCCACGCGCTCCAGTACCTGATCGACACGACCATCCGGAAAAACGAGAAGATCTCCGGCACGACGACGATCCGCTTCCTTCCCCTCGTCGAGGACCTCCGCGTGCTGCCGGTCAGGCTCTACCCAAAGCTTCGATTGAAGGAGGCGACCTTCGCCCTCGAAGCCTCGGAGGCCTGGGCTCCGGCGGCCTTCGTCCAGGAAGACGAGAAGGAGGACGCCGACGCGGCGGTTTTCTTCCCCTCGCCCATGCCGCGGTCAGTCGTTCGGCTCCGTCTCACCTACGACGGGGAGGGGGTGATCGAGGACGCCGGGTACGACAGCTTCTTCGTGGGCGCACGCACGAGGTGGTATCCGAACCTCGGCACATTCACGGATCTGGCCCCCTTTGAACTGACCTACCGGTTCCCAAAGGCCTACACGATCATTTCGGTCGGCAGCCTCGCCAGCGAACGCGTCGAGGGGGACACGAAGATCTCCGTCTGGAAGCAGGACCGTCCGATCCGCGTGGCGGGCTTCAACTACGGAAAGTTCCGCAAGTTCGAACGCCCGGACCCGGAGAGTGGAGTGACCGTGGACGTCTACGCAAGCGAAGGGCGCTCCGGGTTGCCCTCGGAGGTGCTGGAGGACGCGGCCACGGCCGACGGCTTCAACACGGCCCGCGTCGCGACTCTCTACTTCGGCCCGCTTCCGGAGACCCGCGTCTCGATCACGCAGCAGGCCCAATACTCCTTCGGGCAGTCGTGGCCCGCCCTGATCTACCTTCCCTCAAGCGTCGCGGGAGACATGCCGAGCCGGGGCTCTGTCTGGACGCGGGACGCCGCGGACTTCGTGGATCGGGTGGGCTCCCACGAGTTCGCGCACCAGTGGTGGGGGCACCTCGTCGGCTGGGCAAGCTACCGGGACCAGTGGCTCTCGGAGGGATTCGCGGAGTTCACCTCGGCGCTCGTCGTGGAGCACGCTGCCGGCAGGGAAGGTTACAGTCGGTTCTGGGAACGTGCCCGCACGCGGATTACAGAAAAGCCCATCAAGGCGTTCGTGGCCAACGACGCGGCGGGGCCGATCATTCAAGGCTGGCGCCTCGCGACGTGGAGGAACTGGGCTGCCTACCAGGCGATGATCTACACGAAGGGTGCCTATGTGATGCACATGCTCCGGATGCTCATGCGAGACCTGGCAAGCCCCAAACCGGACGAGAAGTTCATCGCGATGATGAAGGACTTTGCCGCGACGTGGGCGGACAAGAATCCTTCGACGCGCGACTTTCAGGAGGTCGTCGAGCGGCATATGACGCCCGCGATGAACGCCGCCGGAGGCGGGAAGATGGACTGGTTCTTCAAGCAGTGGGTCTACGGAACCGAGATCCCCCGCTACAAGCAGAAGCTCGAGATCTCCAAACAGGGGGAGGGCCAGTACCGGCTCACCGGGAACGTCTCGCAGGAGGGGGTCTCCAATGACTTTCGCGCTCATGTCTATGTCTACGCGGAGTTTGGCAAAGGAGAGATCGCGCGCCTGGGAGTTCTCTCACTGGTCGGGAGCACGACACAGCTGATTAACGCAACGATCCGCCTCCCGAAGGAGCCCAAGGGGTTGCTCTTGAACGCCTACCACGACGTCCTGTCGCGTGACTAAGACGCGCCGCTAGTTGTCAGTTCTCAGTTCTCACAACTGACCACTGATAACTGACAACTGACAACTCGTTTAACTCGGGTGCGTCTGCTCGGCCCGCCACGCCTCGAGATTGCGCTCGATCTGCCGGGCATGAATCTCCAGGTGCTCCGCATAGGTCTTCAGCCAGTCCTCGGCCGTGTACCGGCCCGACTCCGTGTGCGTGCCCTCCCTGGCCCAGGCCTCCTCGGGCAGACCGCGCAGCAGGTTGACGGTGTGCGCCCGCATCACGTCTACTGCGGCGAGCGCCAGCTCGATCCGCAGGGAGTGGTAGTCCAGGACCTTCGCCCAGCGGTCCTGGTCGTAACCGAGGATCACCGGCTTTTGCTCGGCTACCAGGTAGCGGATCCGGGCCGCGCCGTTCATTTCCGAATCGGCGCAGTGGCAGAGAATCTCGTGCACGGACCACTTGCCGGGCGCCGGCCGCCATTTCCAGGCTTCGCGCGGCACGCCGGCGAAGGCATCCCGCAACTTCACGGGCCCCGCCTCGTAGCGCCGGATGAGCTTCTCGCGCTCGACGGCAGTGTAGGGCATCGCGGCACCCCTGGAAGCGCCCAACAGTTTACCGCCGCCGGGCAACCGCGTCTTGCCCGTCACCACCTCGTGCCGTCAAGCGAGAGAACCGTCCGGCGCCCGATGACCTGCGCCGAGTGGCGTGTGCCTGCCGGCAGATACAACCGGTCCCCGGGCGCCAGATCGTAGGGCGTGTCCCCGACCGTGATTCTCAGAAAGCCCTCGATGACACCGTCGCACTTCTCCTGCGCATGCTCGTGCTCGGGAAAGACTGTCCCCTCCCGGTAGGCATAGACCGCGACCTCGTACCCCTCGCGCTCCATGACCCCCATCATCCGCTTCTCGGTCAAGGGGCCGTCCTCGGGCTGCCAGCGCTCGAGACGCACTTCGGTCACGACCGCAGGAGTCTAGGCCAAAACAAAACGGGGGCCGAAGCCCCCGAAGTTTGGGCCATCCTGCAAACTCAGTAGCGGTCCCGGCCTCCGCCGTAGCCGCCCCGGCCTCCGCCGCCCGTCTTGGGACGGGCTTCGTTGACCGTCAGGGCGCGTCCGCCATATTCCTGCCCCGAGAGAGCCTGGATGGCGTTCTTAGCCTCCTCGTCGTTGCCGAACTCCACGAACCCGAACCCCTTGGACCGGCCGGTGTCCCGGTCGGTGATGATGGCCACCGAGTCCACGCTGCCGTGCTGGGAGAAGAGAGTGCGAAGATCGTCTTCGCTGGTGTTGTAGGGAAGGTTACCGACGTAGAGTTTCATCGAAACTGAGTCCTCATCCGGCGTCATCATTTCCGGCTCCACCGCGCCGCTCGGTGGGGCCGACTTCCCGTGAGGTTCGTCGGACTTCTGCGAGCGCGGAATGCGTGCGAGAAAGGCGAGCGATACGAGAAGGGCTGCAGTCTAGTGCATGCGCCTGGCGAATGCAAGCGCCCCTCCGGCCACCGCGTCCTGCCTACGTAAGCTCCTTCAGCGCTGCAGCCACGAACTTCCTGGTCATGACATCTTGAGCGGTCCCTGCGGGACCGACGGAAGAGAGCCAAGTAGGATCCTGCCTACGTAAGCTC
>JBOGJK010000041.1:0-3703 GCA_050745345.1 Thermoanaerobaculia bacterium | reverse complement strand
TGGAGTCTCGGGGGCGGGCGCCGCGGTGCCCGGTCTGCCTGCCCGCCGGATGAGGTGGCCGACTCCGCTGCTCCTCGTTGCGGTCGGTCTCGGCTCGGCCGCTCTCGCCTCGCTTCTGACCTGGCAGTTCCCACGGCGGGCCCCGGCGGCGGGCGGCCCGGAAGTGACAAAGCTCGCGCGCATCACGCACGACACCGGGCGCTCGGAGTGGCCGACCTGGTCCCCGGATGGGAGTCTCCTCGCCTACTCCTCTGACCGGGGCGGCGATTTCGAGATCTATGTGCGCCGGGGGGATGCCGGCCAGGACGTCAACATCACCAACAACCCGGCTCAGGACATCCAGCCCGCGTTCTCTCCCGACGGCAACTCGATCGCCTTCATCTCGACGCGCTCCTCGCGGACGGGGCTCATCAAGATCGGAGGAACGCTCGCCTACAACGTCCGGACCTACGGAGGAGATCTCTGGGTCGTGCCGGCTCTGGGTGGGGCGGCGAGGCGCCTGGCGCCCGACGCGAACTTCCCGGCCTGGCGCCCTGAGGGTCGAAGGATCCTCTACGTCAGCGGTGTGGAGAACAAACGCTCGATTCTCGAGATCTCACCGGATGGCGGAGCTCCGCACGCGATTCTCGAAAGCGAGGAGTCCTCCTGGGAGATCCAGCGGATCGCCTGCTCGCCGGATGGGCGGTGGTTGAGCTTCGAGACGGAGCTGGACGGCATCCTCCTGATGCCGGCGTCGGGCGGGAAGCCCCACACGTTGCTCTCCGGCTTCGGCCATTCATGGGACGCCTCGTCTAGCCGCCTCTACTCTGTCACGCGCGACCCGCGGGGAGGAAACCGCGTTCAGTTCGTCGAGATTGACGCGGATCGCGGGTCCACCCGTGGCGCTCCACGAACGATCAACCTGGTGACCGCATCCGTGCGGGATCTCGCTCTCTCTCGCGACGGCCGGCAGATAGCGGTCTCCGAGCTCGAAGCCTCCATGAACCTGACGCGGCTGCCACTCGCCCCGGGGGGCGGGGCACCCGCGGGCCTCGAGGAGGCGCTTTCGACTGGCCGGGTCACCGACAGCAGCCCCAACGTCTCGCCCGATGGCCGGCGAATCGCCTTCCTGAGTGACATGCTCGGACACCAGGAGACCTGGATTCTGGACCTCGAAGGCCGCCATCGCCAGAGACTCCAGCTTCCGGGTGAGGATGTCTCGCAGTCCAGTGCGACCTGGATGCCCAACGGCCGGGAGCTTTTGATCGGCCGCCTGCAGTCGGGCAACCTTCGTTCGGTCTGGATCGTGGCCACTGACGGCAGCCGTGCCGAGGAGATCTTCCCCGGAGACGTGGTCGAAGGGTCGGTGAGTTCCTCCCCCGACGGCCGGAAGCTCGTTTACACGAGTCCGGTCCGCGGCGTGCGGCAGGTTTTCGCCTTCGACCTTGGCTCACGCAAGCCGGTCCAGCTCACCGACTCGCCCGGGGACAAGTTCGACACGGTCTGGTCAGCCGACGGCCGCTCGATCGCGCTGACGGGGATCAAGGATGGCGTGCTCCAGCTCTTCCGCATGCCGGCATCAGGCGGCGCGGCGCAGCAGCTCACGACCGGATACGAGCGGATGCGGCACCCCTTCTACTCGCCCGACGGCCGGTGGATCTACATTCAACCGAGCCACCGCAACATCTACCGCGTCCCGGCCGGAGGAGGTCCGCTCGAACAGGTCACGCGCTTCCCTGACGCCGGGCTTTTCCTCGAGGAACCGACCATCTCGCCGGACGGCCGTTATCTCGTCTACTGCCGCAGCAACGGCGGCTCCTCGCTCTGGCTGATGACACTCGAGGCAAAGGATCACCGGTGATGCTCGCGCCGGGAGCGAGGCTCGGTCCTTACGATCCGCCTTCGCCAATTCGCCGGGGAGCCATAGCCGCTTTGGCGACGACGCGGCTACGGCGGACTTCGGATCCTGGCCGACAGTCATGACGATCGCGGCGGGCAGCCGGTTAGGTCCCTACGAGATCCTTTCGCCGCTCGGCGCGGGTGGGATGGGGGAGGTGTACCGGGCGCGGGATAAGAAGCTCGACCGCGAAGTGGCGATCAAGGTGCTGCCGGAGGCCGTCGCGGAGGACGCCGCGTCGCTGGCGCGCTTCGAGCGGGAGGCGCGCCTGCTCGCCTCGTTGAATCACCCCGGGATTGCGACGCTGCACGGTCTTGAGACGGCGGAGGGCGTGCGCTTCCTGGTGATGGAGCTCGTCGCGGGCGAGACGCTCGCATTTCGGATCGCGCGCGGGGCCTTGCCGGCCGAGGAGGCCGTCCCGCTCTTCCTCCAGATGGCCGAAGCGCTCGAGGCGGCGCACGAGAGAGGGATCGTCCACCGGGACCTGAAGCCCGCCAACGTCATGGTCACGCCCGAGGAGAAGGTGAAGATCCTCGACTTCGGCCTGGCGAAGGTTTTCGAGGCCGAGGCGCCCGAAGGCGACATCTCGCACTCGCCGACGATCACGCGCGAGGCGACGCGGGCGGGCGTGGTGCTCGGCACGGCCGCCTACATGAGCCCGGAGCAGGCGCGGGGCAAGAAGACCGACAAGCGGACCGACATCTGGGCCTTCGGCTGCTGCCTCTATGAAGCGCTGACCGGAGGCAAGCCGTTCTCGGGCGAGACGGTCACGGATGTGCTGGCCGCGATCGTCCGAAGCGAACCTGATTGGGAGACGCTTCCGGCGGCGACGACGCCGCGCCTGCGGGAGCTCCTGCGCCGGTGCCTCGCGAAGGACCCGCACGAGCGCCTTCGTGACATCGGCGACGCGCGCATCGAGCTCGAACGCGCGGGAGAGCCGGCCGGCGCCGAGGCGGTCCCGGTGAGGCGCGGTCCTGCGTGGGTCGTCGTCGGCGGGCTCGCGGCCGTGCTCGCCGGCGTGGTTCTGGGTCGAGCGCTGTTCTCGAGGGGTCCGAGCAGCGTGCCGCCCGTGATGCGAACGACGATCCAGCTCCCCAATGGCCAGCGGATGCCGCGGCTCTGGTACCTGCCCCTTGCGATCTCGGAGGACGGCAGGAGGCTCGCCTACGCTGCGCTGACGAAAGATGGCGTGCGTCTCTACCGCCGTCCGCTCGACTCCTTCGAATCGACGCCCGTGCTGGGGACCGAGGACGCGATGATGCCGTTCTTCTCGCCGGACGGAGAGTGGGTCGGTTTCTTTACGGGCGGGAGGTTGAAGATGGTCGCGTGGGCGGGCGGCACTCCGATCACGCTTGCTACCGCGCGGATTCCGGTCGGCGGAACCTGGGGACCGGATGGGACGATCGTGTTCACGCCAACCCAGAACTCGGGCCTCTGGCGGGTGAGCGCGGAAGGAGGAGTCCCCGAGGAGCTGACACGCCCCGACTTTCACGAAAAGGGCTACACGCACGCCTGGCCCCAGTATGTCGACGACGGCAAGAAGATCCTCTACATCCAGTGGACCAGCCGCCCCAGCCTGCTCGATCTGGCGAGCCGCAAGTCAAGCGCTGTCCTGCGGGTGGCGGAATCGCCGGTCTTCGTCGCAACGGATCGCCTGCTTTTTGCAGATCTCGGCCGGGGGCTGGGGCTCTTCGGCGCCCGGTTCGATCCGGCGCGCCCCGAAACCATCGGTCCCGCAGCGCCGGTTCTGGATGGCGTTCGCCTCGTCTTCTCAGAGTCGGGTCGTGCCTGGATCGCGAGCTCAAAGACGGGCACTCTGGTCTATGC
>JBOGJK010000040.1:0-2309 GCA_050745345.1 Thermoanaerobaculia bacterium | reverse complement strand
GTTTATGCGTGTCGGGCTCCTTCGAGAGGAATATCCCTGGGACGGGAAGGCCGAGCAGGAGCGACTCGATGAACCGAGACGCCTGCTTGAAAGTCCAGACGAAGCCACGCTGGAAGATTGGAACGGTAATGTCTTTGGCGGCGATTCGCTTCACCAGACCATCGACGGGATAGTCCGCTCCGTAGCTTGTAATGGCATACCGGAAGGGTAGAACGTCCTCGGTGTCATCCCCGAGAGGGTCGTCGATGACTTGATCGTCGTTGATGGATTCGGCTGTCTCGCTCATAGCACTCCCTGTGGTTGCCTAGCTGGCGTGACGACACCTTTGGCGGCGCGGATCACCGCAGAAGCCTCTTTCCCTTGGGGTGTGACAGGGTCAGTCTTGCAAGATTGCCCATTGGCTGGAGGGCTCGCCCGCTCCCGAAACACCGCCTTCCGCTCGTTGCCTCGGACGATGCCGGCCCAGGGTCTGGACTCGAAATACCATCTTGCAAGACTGACCCCGGTCTTTCGCCATGACCACTCTACGCCAACGGATGCTCGAAGACATGCGCGTCAGCAATCTCTCGCCGAAGACCCGGCAGATCTACATCAGTCTGGTCGCGAGGCCCGCACGATACTTCCGAACATCCCCCGAGCTTCTTGGCCCCGAAGAAGTGCGCGCCTTCCAACTCCACCTCATCCGGAAGCAGCTCTCTCGGAGTCTGCTCATTCAAACCGTGGCCGCGCTCTACCACGTTACCCTGGGAAGGCAATGGCCTCTGCATGCCATCCCCTATCCGAGAAGAGAGCGAAAACTCCCGGTCGTCTTGAGTCCGAGTGAGGTCTTCGTGTCACACGATTCGCAGATGGGCGCAGGGCTTAATAGATCTTGCGGTGCCGCGGGTTGCGAGCGTTGATGCGCTCAAGCCTGGCTATTTCGGCGGCGGCAGCAACGAGATCGGCAAAGGGTCGCGTGTCGAAGAGCGTTTTGACTCGGTAGCGCCGGCGAAGGTCGGTGGCGTACGTGCAGAGTCGCTTGTGGACGGCGCGTACCTCTTCGATTGGCGGCCTTCGGTAGCGGTTGCGATAGATAGCATTGCTCAGTTCGTATAGGACCGAGGCCGGTCTCTTTTGATGCGCGTAGATCTTGCTGCCCCCTATGTCGCCAAGTACTTTTTTCAGGCGGTGCGGGTGCGAGTCGAAGAGAACCCATTGATGACGACGGCGACGGCGGGTAGCGACGGCGACCGCGATTCCGAGCTCGAACGGCATGTTGAGTCGAACATCGCGCGGCCTTCTCCATGAAAGGTCGTGGACAGAGTACGCTGCGGCGGCGATAAGCCGCACGATTCGGTCGAGCTGCCGCGGTCCACTGCCGGGAATGTCGGGAGCGATGGTTGGCAGCATGCCGTGGGCGGATAGACCAGCAATGTAGGCGACAAAGAGTTCCGTATAGGAAGGATGATACGGAAGGTTGATGAAGGCTTTAGGTTTACGTGGCCGCCGACTGGTTGGCACGCCTTCAGACTTTTCTGGCGACGCGCGCGCGCGAGCGGGTAGCCGACGGCATCGAGCGACGACGGCGGTGCGCGCGCTTCGCGTGGCGCCGACGCGCGGCTTTCGCTTTCGCCGTAGGGAAGCCTAACCCTGGCTCTAGCAAGGGCATCAACGCTACTCGGAGCTCGCGGATCCCATACAGCCGGGCAACCCGTTTGGCGATGTCGGCCTTCCGGGCTTTGGTGAGACCATACTCCGCAGCAACCTGTGCCGGAGACGGGTAGGGCGTGCTGATAGTCAGGCGGGATCCCATAAAAAGCATTTTACTCCCCGGCAGAGGTGTGGAGTTGCAACCAGGGCATGCCCGAAGGGTTCCTTGCGCGTTAAGGTCTCCGCGTGCTCCACGGACTCCTCGGTGTCTGACTCATCAGATCTAGCGGCCTCCCGAGCGGCGCCGCCGGGTTCGATTCCGCGTGGCCGGCGTACCCCCCGTCGGGATCTCTTCGCGTTCTTCGACGACCGTGATGCGCATCCCGGCCGCTGTGGGCGGTGACCCAGATAGGCCTTCGCCCTGGCGTCGGCACCGGGGCGATGGCGACTGTCTCGGCAGTCAGGGGGAAACGGGGACCACGGGGACCGCGCCGGCGCGGGATCATGGAGGCGGGGCGCGGCCCTGGGTGGCGCGGCGGGCGCAGGCGTCAAGGTGGTCGAGGATGCGGCGGATGAGGCGCGGCTGGGTGATGAAGGAGACAACGCGCACCAAGCCTGGGCATCGGGGACAGACGAGCGGATCGAGCTCGTAGACCCGGCGGACGAGCTCGGAGGAGCGG
>JBOGJK010000039.1:0-1882 GCA_050745345.1 Thermoanaerobaculia bacterium | reverse complement strand
CCGGGAGAGGGAACCAACGATCGGGACTCACCCTCTCCCTCCGGGAGAGGGCCGGGGTGAGGGCGCGACCGGGGCCCTGGACTTCAGTTCTTCAGCCGGTAGTCTTCGCGGAGACGGCGGAGGGCTTCTGGCCACGGCCTTCGCTGCACGAACGGCGGCCCGGAAAGTTCAAAACCAGGGCCCGGAATCCCGTCAATTCTTGAGCCGGTAATCCTCGCGCAACCGCCGCAACTCTTTGAGAGTCCCCCGGAGGACGGTGACGACCCGGGAGACTTCGCGCCCGTAGTACTTCAGTTCCGCGTCGCAGTCGGTCAGGCCGTAGACCGCCTCGTCCTTCTCGAGCCGATCCTTCTCGTAGGTCAGCCGCTCGATCAGCTCGTCCAGCTCGGTGCGCAGGACGAAGGCGATGTCGCGGACGCCGAGGAAGCGGCTGCACTGCGGGCAGTGGACCTCCTCGCTCCCCGTCTCGGGGATGCCGTCGATCACGAACTGCCGCTCGCAGCGGGGGCACTCGAAGACTTCGGGGATCATGTCTGGAGCTGAGTTTACGCTCACCCGACTCGCGCAGATACCCTTCCTCTCGGGGGAGCCGGAACGGGCAAATCGCTTACCAGGATCTGGCTGGGAGGCAGGGACTCGACCCCTGAAAGGCCTGCCAACGAAGACCCAACCGCACAAACCGCGGCCGACCAAGAGACGACGAAACGCCAATGAATCCGGCACTTCCCGCTGGACCAGCGGCGACGCTTCGATCTCACCGCTTGGCGAAATTTGCCGAAATGTTGCGCCGAACTGTCAACGCTACGGACACACGTAAGCCGACTCCTGGCGCCGAGGTGCCGACTCGTCAGGGTGGTGCGTCGGCCTCGGACGGCCACCTACCACGCCGCCACGTTCGATGCTGCGATCACCCTGGCGTATCCCCACGTTGCCCCCTACCGAGCCAACTGGAGCCCGCAGAATCTGGCGCAGATCGCCCACTATCAGGGCCCTGCTGTCACGGTTGAGGGCTATCTAGAAGAACCGCTCCCGACGCAGAACCTCCAACGACTTGCCCTTCGTCACCCAGCGCATCAGGATGGTCTTAGCGCTGTCTGCCGAATGCGCGGGCGGGACTTCGAGGCAAACGCGGAACCAGTCGGAGGCGTCGGGATAGCGACCCTCGCCGACCGCCTTGACGCCGAATGCGTAGGCCACCTCTCCGCGGTGCATCGGATCGGCGGCAATCCGAAAGAGAGCCGCCTCGTCGGACAACCCCAGAAGATAGCGTGCGTACTCGACCTTCGGTTCCTTTCCGGCGCTCCGAAAGTGCGACTCGAGCTCGGCGCGGTGCGACTTCGCGCCCTCCGGGTCGATCGCCGCCGCCGCGGCCCGCAGGAACCATGCCTCCGCAGTGGCGCGCGCTTCCGCCGGAGGGTCAAAACCCCACAGCAGCTCGAACAGCCTCTGCTCGAAAGCCGCCCGCATGACTGCCGCGACAGTCGCCGGAGTCACGATTTCTCGAACCCAGGTCAGAGCCTCCTGGTCTCCCTTCCAGGCCTTTCGGTAACGGTAGAGACTCAGATTGGGATCGAGCAGGCCGATACCGGGCGTCTTGCGGTTCACGGAAATCAACATCTCGAACGCGACATCGCTGCGGCCGGCCTTCGCGAAGGGCGCGCTGAATTCCAATAGAAACCACGGGTTGAATCCTGCCTCGCGAATCGGCGCAAAGGCCTTCTGGACCTCATCGGAAGAGGAACGCGCGAAAACGTCGAAGAAATCGGGAGCAATGGTGTCCGCCCAGTCCCTCGGCGCGGGAGGGTACTTGGGATCTTTGAAGAGCGGCGGGACGTCACCGTACTTTCCCTGGCGCCAGAAGACTTCAGCCAGATCCATGCGA
>JBOGJK010000038.1:0-4317 GCA_050745345.1 Thermoanaerobaculia bacterium | reverse complement strand
CGGTCAAGCTCGACCTCTCCGACGCTGCGGCCCGGCAGGAGCTCTTTGCTCGGATCGGTGCCGCCGGAAGGAATGTCCTGACGGTCACCGAGGGCCTTCTCGTCTACCTCACGCCGGAGCAGGTCGGATCGCTCGCCTCGGACCTGCGGCGCCATCCCTCCTTCCGATGGTGGATCATCGACCTCGTCTCGCCGGCGCTGCTCCGAATGCTGCAGAGGCGATACGGACCGAAGCTCTCGGCCGGCGGCGCGCCACTGCGATTCGGCCCCGAGGAGGGAATCGAGTTCTTCCGGCGCTTCGGCTGGCGGGCCGCGGAGGTCCGTTCGAGCTTCGAGGAGGGACGGCGCCTCCGGCGCCAGCCGCCGCTGGCGTGGCTCTTTCGGCTGGCGGCGTGTCTGACGCCGCCGGGGAAAAGAATCGTCGGGAGCCTCGCGCTGCTCGAGCGCGCCTGACCGGCGCGGGGTCTACGGCTTCGGCAGCTCGAAGTGCGGGTTCTCGATGATCCCGAGGATGTTGCCGAAGGGATCGCGGACCGTGGCGACCTTGATCCCGCCGCCGACCTCCCGGACCTCGGTGTGCTTGCCCGCTCCGAGCTCGAGCAGGCGCGCGAAGGCGCTGCGCGCGTCCGGGACCCCCCAGTAGGCGACCGTGCCGCCCGGTCCCGGCTTTCCGGCGGCCGGATCGGGGTCGAGCCCCAGCTCGTAGCCGCCGACGCGGAAGCCGACGTAGAAGGGCTCGTCGAAGTAGGGCTCGAAGCCGAGCGCCTTCGCGTACCAGGCCTTCGCCTTCGCGAGGTCGGTCACGTGGTAGATGGCGGTGCGGAGTCCCTCCAGCATGGCTAGGAGCTCCCGGGCGTCAGCTCTGCCGTGGGCAGGAAACGCGGAGGCCGGCGATGCCGGGTCTCCTGCTCGAAGGCGTAGGCGATCTTGAACAGGGTCGGCTCGCTCCAAGCGCGGCCGAAGAAGGAGATCCCGACAGGCAGCCCCCACACCGACCCGGCCGGGACGGTGATGTGCGGGTACCCCGCCACGGCGGGCAGCGACGAGGAGCCGCCCGAGCCGTAGTCGCCGTTGACCAGGTCGATCAGCGTCGCCGGCCCGCTCGTCGGCGCGACGAGCGCGTTGAGCCGGTGCGCATCCATCGTCTTGTCGATCCCCTCCTTGCGCGAAAGACGCAGGTCCTTGGCGAGCGCGCCCCGGTACGCCTTCTCGGTGAGCGGGCCCTTCGCCTGCGCCTTCTCGAAGATCTCCTGGCCGAAGTAGGGCATCTCGCGGTCGCGGTTCTTCTCGTTGAAATCGATCAGCTCCGCCAGCGTCCGGTATCGCGCCCGGGAGCCCAGCGCGGCGAGGTAGGCGTTTAAGTCCGCCTTGAACTCGTAGAGAAGAACCTCGAACTCCGACTCGTCGAGCTCCTTGACCGTCGCGATGTCCGCGGGATCGACGATCACGGCTCCCAGCCGCTTCATCTCGGCGATCGCGGCCTCCACGATGCGGTCGGCCGCCGGGTTCTGGCCGAAGAGCCCTTTGCGCGGGATTCCGAGGCGCGCGCCCGCGAGCCCCTTCGGGTCGAGAAACTTCGCGTAGTCCGGCGAGGCTCTCGCCGCGCCCTGCTTCGTGATCGTGTCGGCGGGGTCGGCGCCCGCCATCGCCGTCAGCAGGATCGCGGCGTCCTCGACGGTGCGGCACATGGGGCCGGCCGTGTCCTGGCTGTGCGCGATCGGCACGATGCCGGAACGGCTCACCAGCCCGAGGGTGGGCTTGAGCCCGACCAGACCGCAGTTGTTCGAGGGGGAGACGATCGAGCCGTCCGTCTCGGTGCCGACAGCGGCCGCGCAAAAGTTCGCCGCCGCGGCGACCCCGGAGCCGGAGGAGGAGCCCGACGGGTTGCGGTCGAGCGCATACGGGTTGCGGCACTGGCCGCCGCGGCCGCTCCAGCCGGAGGAGGAATGCGTCGAGCGGAAGTTGGCCCACTCCGAGAGATTCGCCTTCCCGAGCAGGACCGCCCCCGCCTCGCGTAACCGCTTCGCGACGTGGGCGTCGGCGGCAGGCACGCACCCTTCGAGCGCGAGCGAGCCCGCCGTCGTCGTGTTGCGGTCGGCCGTCGCGATGTTGTCCTTCAAGAGGATCGGGATGCCGTGGAGCGGGCCGCGCGTCTTCCCGTCCCTGCGTTCGGCGTCGAGGGCGTCGGCAATCGAGAGCGCGTCCGGATTGGTTTCGAGGAGGGAGCGCAGAGCCGGCCCAGCGCGGTCGAGCGCCTCGATGCGGGCAAGGTACTTCTCCACGAGCGAGCGCGCGGTCTCGCTCCCGGATTCCATTCGCCTCCGGAGGTCGGAAAACGTGGTCTCCTCGAGCTCGAACGGGGCATCCGGGGGAGGCTGCGCCGGAGGAGCCGGCGGCGGCAGGGACACCGCCCTCCCGCCCGCCACCGCGATCGCGGCGCCGCCGGCCGCTCCGTAGCGGAAGAAGCTCCGGCGGTCGATCTTCGTGGAGGCTCTCACGCGACGGCTCATCCTTCTGCCTCCGAAAGGCCGACTGTATCGCTTCGCCGCTCGAGCAGCATCACGTCTCTCCAGATTCCCGCAAGCCGCGCGAGCCGCCTCCTCGTGCCGACGAGGCGGAAGCCGCAGCCACGGTGCAGGGCGAGACTGGCCTCGTTCTCGGGGAAGATGCCGGCCTGGAGCGTCCAGACGCCGGTCTGCTCGGAGCGGCGAACGAGCTCCGTAAGCAGAGACTTACCGATCCCGCGGCCCCGCGCGGCTCGGGCGACGTAGACGCTCACCTCCGCCACACCGGCGTAGACCCTTCGGGGGGAGATGGGCGAGAGAGCCGCCCAGCCGAGAAGCGAGCCCTCGCCGCGGGCGACCAGGCGCGCCTCGCGCCGGTGCGCTGCGTCCCACTGCGGGAAGGAGGGAGCCTCGGTCTCGAATGTCGCGTCGCCCTTGGCGATCCCTTCGAGGTAGATCCGGCGCACCTCCTCCCAGTCGCCGGGAGCCATCGGCTCGATGGCGGCGCCCTGCGTCTTCGGATCGGGCGCCTTTGCCATGAGCCAGTGCGGCCCGCCTCAGCGGGCGGAGGCCGAAGCGTCGCCTTCGGCCGAGACTTCTTCGCAGACCGATCGCTCGAAGCGCCGCAGGAGCGTCTGCATGTGCGCCATGACTCCATCGAACTCCTTGCTCGAAGCGACGACGCCGAGCGCGCGCTCCCGCGCCGCGGCATCCGGATACTCGCACTCCCAGATGACGTCGGGCAGGTCCGGCGAGGAGCCCTGCAGGCGACGATACACGCGGCCGCGCGGCACTCCCAGTTTCGCGAGGACGTCGCAGGCGTGCCGGCGGTGCGCCAGCACCTCAGCTGCCTTGCCCGTCTTCGCGTAGTAGAAGTTGCCGACCACGATCGGCGAAGCGGACGCCGGCGCCGCCGGTTGGCCCGCGAGCAGGACAAGCAGCATTCCGAAAACGGACATTCGACTTTCTCCGATCTCCGCCGTATCCGACGGCATGGGCGAGCGGCCCAGGCGATTCTATTCGCGCCCGTCGGTATACTCGCCGGCCGGATGCGCCGGCTCGTGCTTCTCGTCGCGATCCTCGGTGCGGGATGCGCGTCGCGTGCTTCGGCACCTGCCGGGCCGTCGGTCCCAAGGGCGCTGGCCGAGGCGCTCGAAGCGGACGAGTACACGCGTTACGAGCTGCTCGCGCCCGAGACCGCGCGGTTTCGCATCCTCTACGAGGTGACGGCGATCGCGCCCGGCGCGACGGTCTACTTCAACCCGATCCGCAAGGGCAGTGTCGCCAGCGGCGAGCGCGTCACGGACCGGATGGCCGGAGAGGAGCTGCGCTTCGAGGTCGTGCCGGGAACGCAAGCCCGGCGCACGGGACTTCCCGACGCGGAGGCGGAGGTCGACTACATCCGCATCCATCTGGCGCGCCCCGTGCCGCCGGGCGGGCAGGTGCGCCTTCTCATCGAGAAAACGTATGCCGACCCGAAGAGCTACTTCGCACAGGGCGGCGAGATCGTCTTCGAGCGCTCTCTCGGCGTGCGGCGCAACGGCATCCTGCTGCCCGCGGGCTACGAGCTTCTCTCCTGCAACGTGCCGTCGCAGGTCTTGAGCGAGCCGGACGGCCGGATCCTCGTCAGCTTCTTGAACGCCGGTCCGGAGGGAGTGCCGCTGCGGCTCCGGGCGCGCAGGCTCCCCTCGTGAAGCCGGCGCTCGCGTTCGCGGCGTTCCTCGGTGTCGCGGCGGCGGCCCTTGCGCAGGAAGCCGGCGACGAACGGCTGGTGGAGCGCGCGCGCCAGGACCGCGACATCGTCTACTTCCTCC